>JAITBS010000223.1 GCA_031283515.1 Planctomycetaceae bacterium | reverse complement strand
TAATGTTGCAAAACTCCAGAATATTAGACTGATTGTGATGATCCATTTTTTACTGAACCGATCAGCAAGACAACCGGCAATAGGAACCATGACCGCAAGAGTTATAAACAAAATTGACGTAATAATTACATTACTTTTTATTTTCCAATACAATATTCAAATCATTGTTTCCGTTTTTGATTTCCAGGATAAGCGGAGATTCCAATGGGTTTTGATATTTTTGCGGAATATCTTTTGGATTGGCTGGCGTAACGAAAGTCACATAACTTCCGACCGGCAAGTCGTTCGGCGCAACAGTGAATTTTCCTTCTGCGTCGGTTTTGACGGCAAAATGAACACCATGCGCTGAATCGAAAAAGTAAATCTCTGCATTCGTAACGGTTTTATTGTTGAACGTTACCGTTCCGGTAATACTTTCCGCTTTCTCTTTCGGTTGATACGGTTTGTTACTGCATCCACACGTTAAGACGGAAGTAACAATGAATAAGAAAAATAGTGTTCTCATTTTTAATGTTTAAAGTTAAAAGGTATCTGTTCAATAGTAATCGTAATATATCAGTGGAATATTTATTTTTACGCATTGTTCCGTTCCTCCTCGTCCTGAAAGGACAATATAAGCCAGCCCTACCCAACGGGTAGGGTTACACAATCATCACAACAATTTCGCCCTGAAAGGGCAGGATATTAGTGGATAGTGGAGAGTTCGCAAGCGAATTCAAAACGTTTCGGTAAATAGTACGCTTGCGACACTATCAACTCTCAACTATCCACTATCAACTTTTCCCCTACCCGTTGGGTAGGGCTGGTTTATGTTGTCCTTTCAGGACGTAAGAGAAACAAAAATTCCACTGATATATTCCTAGTAATCGTAATATTTCAGTAGAAATTCCGTTAAAAACTACGGAAAATTTACTGTTTGACCGTCATCTTTATCGGCGAGCCGACAAAGTACTTCGTCCAAGTTGGTTGTACTACTCGCAAAACGAACAGAACCATCCACAAAACCGATATTGGCACCGCCGGAATGCGCACTCCGAATTGGGGCGTTCATCCACGAATTACTATAGCCCGTAAAATCAACTCGTTGATTGACTTGGAAACGAACAAAACTGATGCCAAACGGACGGCAATTATCTCTTTGTGACGGATTTTGGTTACTACCGCCTGACCATTCTTGTCCCATGAGAAATGCAAACGTATAGGAATCCGTTCCGAGAGTTTCCTGAGTTCCATCAGGTTTTATGTGATAATTACTTTCTTCGGCAATAATCATTGTATTGCTTGTACCGTCGGTGATTTGGCTCAATTCAGTTGCTTCGTGAAGGATACATCCGCCGATACTATCAATATTGTTTTTCTTCTGACCAGCTGTCCATGTATTTCTCGTATGGTGAATATACGAGCCGCCGATCCCCATATAATGCGAATGTAAACAATTTGTGCCGTACCAAGTATTGACGGCAGTAACAAATTTATCCAACGGACTTGATGGACACCAATATCCAGAAATACTTACTTTCTGATCCGTCAAGATGTTGTAGTTTGTAACATTGTCCGACGCACAAGCATAGCCGACATTGTATTTTACTTTGTCTAATTGTTCGTACAAAGATGCTTGCTCAATGTACGGTAACAACCAACCGCGCCACGAGATGGCAAGAGAGTAGTTGCTTGTTTCCGTCGCATTCCACTTGATGCCGTTGTGTGGCAATGCTTTGAAAACGTCTTCGTAATTGAGACACGCCAATGTCATTTGTTTCAGGTTGTTTGAGCACTGCATACGCCTTGCAGCCTCGCGCGCTGCTTGGACGGCAGGTAACAGTAACGCAATTAACGCTCCGATAATCGCAATCACTACAAGTAATTCGACTAACGTAAATCCACGAAATCGTCGGATTTTCATTGTTATTCTCCTTTAAAAAAGAGGTTACATATTTACAGATTACATAACAAATAATCTGTTTTGGGTACAAAGTGGGAAAAACGCAACGCCGAGAAACGGCAACAGAATCGCTCTTAGAATTGTAGGAGCGACACGTCTGTTAAGATAGGCTCTTTCCCACCTACGAAAGTGGTGCATTACATACTTCAGTATGCGAATGCTGAATTATACCCATAGTTTGATACGCGGCACTCCCTTGACGGGAGCCACGCAACTCTATCAAACTACAATAATTTTCTACCCGGAAAATCCGGTCGTAATGTAAAAAATTACAGTTCGCCGAAGCGACTTAACAGTTGTTGACGTACTCGATTTTTTAACACCCGAATAAAAATTCGGGCAATTTATTTTTCAAAACGTAATTTGATCTCCAAATATCGAAAATTAAAAAACTAAAATCATTATTTTGAAATGATACACGAAAACAAAAATTATGTCAAGCCCTCTGGATATTTTTTTCCTAATCATTGTCAACTCACGATCATTACAAATATTCTATTACCTTTACAGGGCGATTGTTCGGGTGAGTCGTTACCCACTGCGTTGATGCGGATTATTTATTGAACAGCCATTTTGAACACTTCGCTAAAGAAATAAAAAACGAAAAAAAAGACTGATTATTTTCTACTATTGGGGTTCTTGAAAATGCCGATATTTTCTGCTATGATTCTCTCTTTGATTTTTTGAACTTGCCGGTATTTTTCCAAATTTAACAAGGAATTATTTTAAGGATTAAATTTGTTTCCCATTTCACAAGAAAGTAAGGAGTCGATTTTATGTCACAACAACATTGGACTTTGCTTGACGTAAAACAAGGAATTTTTCAGGAATTTTTTGAATTTTCGGAATCGCTCAAACAACCTGATACGGATTGTTTGGTTCCAATTCATATTAACAAATATCGGTTACATGGCGGTGTTTCCGATAATGTTGATGTGGTCAATCTAAATAATGGACGAATTTCGTTGGCAATTTTGCCGACACGCGGCATGGGTATTTGGCAAGCTCAATGCGGTGATGTCGAACTGAAATGGAATTCGCCGATTATGGGACCGGTTCATCCGTCATGGGTTCCGATTTATGATCAGAGCGGTCTCGGTTGGCTCGAAGGTTTCGATGAATGGTTGGTGCGTTGCGGGTTGGAAAGCAACGGTTCACCGGAATTTGATACGAATGGAATGTTACGTTATCCATTGCACGGGCGTATTGCCAATCTTCCGGCACACCATCTTTCCTTCTCAATCAATCGCGAAACAGGCGAAATAACACTTACCGGAAAAATAATTGAATCAAAATTGTTCTTCAAAAAACTGGAATTACATTCTTCATTGACAACATTTGTTGGTTCTACAAAGTTTATAATTCGTGATACGATAACGAATCTTTCTGCCGAACCGAGTGAATTTGAATTATTGTATCACATCAATACCGGACAACCGTTTGCGTCTCCGGGCAGCCGTGTTGTGGTTCCGTTTGAAAAAATGGCGCCGCGAACCGAAACGGCTGCGCAAAATCTGTCGGAATGGGATAAACTCGGTCCTGAAACACCGGGAAGTGAGGAAGTGGTATTCTTTTTCGAACCCGGTGCCGATCAAAACGGTAACAGTAAAGTATTGCTCCTCAATAACCAAGAAAATCGCGGACTGGTTCTCACTTTCAACCGAAACGCATTTCCTTATTTTTCGTTCTGGAAAAGCCGTCTTGCGAATACGGACGGTTATGTTTGCGGTTTGGAGCCGTCCGTTAATTTTCCAAACAACCGGTCGTTCGAAAAAGAACAAGGCCGCATTGTAACATTAAAACCCAATGAGTCACGAACATTCGAACTGCATTTTGATATTTTGTGTAACACAGAAGCAGTTCGGAAAACGGAACAGGAAATCCGAAATCTGAAAACCGCAAATATTATTGAACAAAAACCAAAAAAAGAATGGACTCCTTAAACCAACTTCTAAAAAACTTATAAAAATTTGAGCATTGAAAATAAAAATAAACAACAAATTTTCGAATAAACGGCGTATTTTTAGATATTCTCTTAACTGTACGTTTATTGATTTAACGGAAAATGTGTAAACAAATTATGATTTGTATTCTATTTTGTTTCACATTATTAAATTTTTTATCAACACTTTACTTTTAGATTCATTTTATGGAACTTTTTGAAACGATTGTAAAACGTCATAGTTATCGGGGTGTGTTTCTTGACAAGAAAATTCCCGAAGACGATTTACGTAAGATTGTTCAAGCGGGTATTGACGCACCAACCGGTTGCAATGCGCAATCTGTATCTTTTGTGGTTGTCAATGATCCGGCAACAATTCAAGCAATTGCAAAGGAAACCGGCGAAAAACAAGTTTGTAAAACCGCTCAAGCCATGATTATTTGTGTTTGCGACAAAACACCGGCTTATGGTGATCTTTCGTTTTTTATTGAAGATTGTGCGGCGGCGACACAAAATATGTTACTTGCGGTTACTGCGTTTGGTTATGCAACGGTTTGGATTGACGGAGCCATTCGGGGAACAGTTGCCGCAAAAATTGCGGAAATACTTTCTGTACCAAAAAATAAGGAAGTCCGAATCCTTTTACCGCTCGGTGTTCCGGAAAAACAGGGAAAACCAAACACGAAAAAATCATTCGAACAACGAGCCTGGTTTAATCGTTACGGCGGTTAATCCGGTATATCCGTTGCGGTAATATAAGAACGTGAACTCATAATTGTTCCTTTGGCAATTACTTGAGTAACGTTAAATGTTTTTTCTACACCTTGAAAGAGCAATATATTTAATCAATTGTGTACAGTGAATAATGTTGTAAGCGGATTAAAAACGTTTCGGTAAATAATACGCTTGCATCATTATTCGCTGACAATTTTATATTGCTCTTTGGGGTAATGTGTGTAAAAGTGTATATAAAACTGTACATAAAACTGTGTACAAATTTTTTAAGGCTTTTATTCTTACGCCCAAAATTTGATCCGGAAACCTAATATTATTTCGCAACAAAATTTCAAGGCGGAAAATCTTACGAAATATTCGTGAATAATAACCATGACTTTTATTCTTACAGAATTGATATAAAATGTCTCCACAAAATCGTAACACTCAAAACTCGGAGTCAACCGGATTGACACCGCTTTTTGAATTTGCCGAAGAGAAGCAAACGTCTGTTTCTTCAACAATTCCTCAGGAACCAATATCAGTAACAGATTTAACGCTTCATCTTAGAGAGTTAATTGAGTTAAATTTTGCCAACATTGAAGTGATTGGTCAGGTTTCCAATCTGATGCAACCGCGTTCCGGACATGTTTATTTGACGCTCAAAGATGAAGAATCTCAACTTCCGGCGATTATTTGGAAATCGACAATTTCAAAAATTCGTTTCAAAATTACAGAGGGCATGGAAGTGATTTGCCGCGGGCGGCTTGATGTGTATCCGCCGCAGGGCAAGTATCAAATGATTATAAATGGACTTGAGCCGAAAGGAATGGGAGCGTTGGAACTTGCGTTCCGTCAACTTCACGATAAACTTGCAGCGTTGGGATTTTTCGATCCGAATAGAAAAAAACCGTTACCTAAATTTATTCAAAATGTAGCGTTAATTACTAGTTTATCCGGTGCGGCGGTTCGTGACTTTTTGCAGGTTCTCGGACGGCGGACGAAACGGGTTAATGTTTTAATTATTCCGGTTCAGGTTCAGGGCGACGGTGCGGCAAGGGAAATTGCCAATGCAATTCAAACGGTTCATCATCTTGCGTTGCAACGGCCTATTGACTGTATTGTTGTAACTCGCGGCGGCGGAAGCCGTGAAGACCTTTGGACGTTTAACGAAGAAATTTTAGTACGAAGTATTGCTGCGTCAAAAATTCCAATTGTTTCCGGTGTCGGTCATGAAATTGATGTAACGTTATGTGATCTTGTTGCCGATGTTCGGGCGTTGACTCCCAGTGAGGCGGCAGAACGAATCGCTCCCGAAGACACTGAATTATCACGAAATTTGTTGCAAATTCAATATCAACTTGATAACTCGTTGGAAAAGCGTATCCAGTTTTATCGTAACCGGTTGTCTTTTTTGGAAAAACAATCCGTATTGCTATTACCGGAACGAATGGTCGAAAATCGTCGACGAGCCGTTGATTTATTCGAGGAACAGTTGGAGCGGTCTGTCGATCACCGTATCCAAATGTCGGTACAAAAAATCAGTAGAACAGCAGCATCTCTTGAAGCATTGAGTCCGCTTGCTATTCTGGCAAGAGGATACAGTCTTACCGAAACAGAAACAGGACACCGAATCCAAAAAATTGATGAAATCCAAACCGGTAATTTCATCCGAACCCGACTCTCAAACGGTGTTTTGAAAAGTGTTGTTACTGATATTGTTGCGGAAACTAAGTAAAAAGTTCACAATATTTTGCTGAAAAACATTACCTAATTTTACTTTGAGATTTTTAGTCCGCAGATTACGCCGATTTTCGTAGATTTTTTTGAGAATTACGAAACAAAAAAACATGCGAAATGAGAACAAACTAAAAGCAAGGTAATATATCAGTGGAATTTTTAGTGGAATTATTATTTTTCCTACGTCCTGAAAGGACAACATAAGCCAGCCCTACCCAACGGGTAGGGTAATAGTTACCGCCAACAAGATCGCCCTGAAAGGGCAATATAGTTGAGAATTGATAGTGGATAGTTCGCACGCGGATTATTACCAAAACGGTATTACTCCGCTTGCGACACTCTCAACTATCCACTTTATCCTGCCCTTTCAGGGCGAAATTGTTGGTGATGATTGTAACCCTACCCGTTGGGTAGGGCTGGCTTATATTGTCCTTTCAGGACGAGGATATTGTTTTTTTGTGTGTTTTGTGCTCTAAAAAAAATTTCACTGATATCTTACAAAGCAAGATTATATTCAATAAACTTTTTAAAAAATCTGCGTAATCTGCGGACTGCTTGAACGAAATATCCGAAGCAATTAATCAATAGACAGTTACGTTGAAATGAAACGGTTATTCAATTATGTTGTTGGTTTTTCTTTGAAACAGTGCTATCCAAAGTATTAGGGCGAAAATAAAAGATAAAAAGGAAACTAAAGGCGCAATCAGTAACGAAAGAACACAAAATAACGTAACAAGTCCTGCGATATTACGGTGAGTACGAAGGTTGAAGGTGAAACGGTTAGCAATACTGAAACAGAGCCGATATATTCCGTACAAAAACACTAATCCCAAAACCGCCAGCAACATCTGAACACTACGCGAACTCGTGCGGGCGGAAATAGTACGTACCGAAAGATCAAGCGAACCTTGCGGCGCAGTAAATACAAATGTCTTGCCCGTGTGCGGAATTTTAATGTCAAGACTTGATGTCTGAGTTGAAAGAGCCGGCAATATTTGTTCGATATTTGATGTTACAGAAAGTTCTGATTGCGGCTTCTCAGATATTTCTCCTGATTTCCTTTCACCGCGAACCGAACTTTCTCGGGCATCGAATGTACCGCTCGCAATTACCATCCCACCGGAACCGTAATTAACGTTATCATTTTGTTGATTGGTATCCCAAGAACCTGAACCGTATAATTCACTTTTTTGTTCAGAAATTGCCCCTCCTACTCCTATTGATTCGGTTGTTGGAGAAGTGGATTGTTGGTTTTCTGGTTGTACTGCGCCGGTACTGTCGGTAAAAGTAAAGGTATAACCTAATTGTGCTGTTGAATTGTTATTTATTGTTACCTGTTTCGGTTCCAAAGGAAATGTTTTAGTATCTATTGAAAAAACCGGAGATTCTGTCGATTGATCAATTGTGGAACTTTTTCGTCCATATTCATTTTTAAAAAATCCGGATCCATTGTATTGGCTATTTTTATTACTAAAAAAAGATGAATCAATACCGTCTGACGGTATTTCTGATGGTGATTCATTTTGATCGGATTGACTTATTGAACTTGTTTTATTGGCTTCGGTTTCTGATTTACCAAGTACAATATTACCTTGAACAATTTCAACACTTCGTTGTGATTGTGGTACAATATTCTGTTGTTGCGGAACATCCGTTTGTGAAACACTTTGCGGGACTTGTGAGACATGAGATGAAACGGGAACTTGATTTTTGTTATTATATTTCGTAACGGTACTTTGATTTTGTTTCTGATTTACATCAACAAAGCCGCCGCCGTTACTGTTTTCCATCGTAACACTCGGATTCGAAAGACTGTTGGAAGTAAACCAATTACTGTTAAATGTCGATGGTGATGAATGATTTGTTGCGGGTTGATTTTCCGTTTTGTCAAGTGCTAACGTTGTTTGCTGAACAAGTTGCCCCGAAAATTTGTTCGTTTGACCGTAATAATTGGAACTTAATGTTGCACTATTCGAGGTAAACGATGTTTTTGTTTCATCAGGAGCAACGGTTTGAGATTCAGCGGATTTATATGTTTCATTATTAAGGACAACAGAACCCATACCGATAAGAGTAGGTGTATCGGTTATTACTTTTCCTCCGACAATTGTACCTCCATAAAAAGTATTTTTACCGGAGAAGGTACCGGACACATCCAGTTGTTGGAGATTTATTTTTGCACGTTTAGAAGCAAAAGAATTTACACCTGTGGCAACCTGTCGCAAACGGTCAGTTTGTTGACGTTGGTAATTTGAGTAAACTTGAGAGATTGTTTCAAATTCGGTACGCCGCAGATTGCCTGTAAAATAATAATTGTAATTTTCCGGTAAATTCAGTTGAACAAGCGATTCACCAACCGGAATATTCAGCACTTCAATAAATGGAATCTCCAATCGTACCCAACCGGAAAATTTTCGTAATTCTCCTGCATAGATTAACCGAACAATAAAATCCATATCACCGCTTTCCGTCTTAACCAACGGAATCCGAATCAATCGTGATTCTGTTGCGTTTTTATGATAACGAGCTGCCATTTCTGCCGGCATCATATTCGGTTTAACAGGAAGTCCAATGTTGTTGTTCATACTTTCCTGTTGCCATTCCGTTACAGTAAGAATCCTTGCACCCCAAAGCGATGCGTCTTCGGGAAGTAAAATATCAAGGTATGGTTCTTTCTTATTGTCGATACAATAAATCTGTTCCGCTCGATAATCACCGTTGTTGCCAAGCGTAAACCGTGTTTCCGCCAGACCAATCTGTGCTTCCGCTAATTGAACTGTTTCACGGCGTTTCATTCGAAACGATAAATTCGCAACATCATCGGAATTATTATTGACAGGACTTTCTTTTTTTGTTGCAAAATATGCTTCTGTAACATTCGCCCCAAGAATAGACGCCAGATAACTCCATTCGGTTTGCAAACGGTTCAACGCTTGGAGATTTTGAAGATGATCAACAATCATTTCATCAGGTGAACGCCGGTCATTTTCCATAACAACATATTGCCGCATCGTTTGTCCGGTTCGAATAATCGGTACAAAAACACGATAATCTGTTTCGGTCTGCAAACGCCGGTCTGATCGCACCAAAACCCGCAATTGTTCCATCACCTCTTCATGAAGTTCAAGCCGGACAAGAACCGGTGAATCCGCATTTTTCGTATCAAGAGGTGTAATTGTTTTATGCCGGAGAAACGGAACATCAATTTGGGCGTTATTCATCCAAGACGGTAACACAAATTCAATATTCCGAACACCCGCTTTGGTAATATCAAAATCGAGCAATATTGTTTCTTCTATTGATTCGGCGGTTGTCCGAACATTGGTAATCGTGCTGCAACGAATTTCAGGTTTTCGTTCAGAAAGGATAAGTTTACCATCGTTTTTCGAGGAAGCCTCTAAGAAGAATACAATCCGTACTAATTCACGCTGCTCTGGAAGAGACAACCATGAAAACACAGAATCCGGTGTTTTCGTCCGAATATCTTTTGAAATATCCGCCCGAACATCCAATGACGGTTCCGCAAGAACTGCAATTGTTGTATCGGTTTTCATCTTTTCCGTTTTGAAAATCGGTAACGATTCTATTTCGTTACGCTCTTTGGAAAACGCCGCACTATAATCGCCGGTAACAAGAATTTCGACATTTTGTGAACGGCCATCTGCACAAATGATATTGAGTCTTTTTTCATCGTTACTCCATTTTTTATTCCAGAAAATTCCGTCCGGTACATGGACATTTTTCAAAACAAATTTTTCCGGCAATTGAATGGATGTATAAAACGGTTTGTTTTGTCCATCAATAACAATTTTTGTTTCTAAAAAAATATCCTGACGAGTAACTTTTAAAACCGAAAAATACTTAACTGTTCGGTTCTGCGGAATCTGTTCCCATTTAATTTGTAACGAATAATTTTCGGAGGCAAAACGATAAGATCGGAACAACGAGGAACCAAGCGGACTTATTGTATTAAATTCCAAATCTGATTTTGATTCTGTTTGTTGAACCTGATCCGTCGGTAATAAACCGGTTGACTCTTGAATACGAAGATTCATCACGGAACTATGAAACACATCAATTCGTCCACGATGAATTCCTGCATCAGGAATTGATAATTTCGGAAACGATAAATTTGTCAACGGTTTGACAAAATGTTGCGGAGCGGACAACAAAATAGACAATGTTTCAATTTTTTCTGCCGGTTTAAGAAGTTCGACATCAATTGTTCTTATTTCGGAATTTTCCTGAACAATATTCCAACCGCGTACATTTTCACCTTTAATTTCCGCAATGAGATAATCTTGCGGCAAACACAGACGAATCATTTCCCATTTTCCGCGACTAATATGAAATGTTGGTGTCCAATGCAGCCAAACATTGCCTTCCTGAATATCGTACCGAATTACTGAATCAACTTCGAGATTTCGGTCAACATTCTCTTCAGACACCGCTAATCTCCATTGCCAATGAAAAACGCCGTTTGGTGCGGGCGATATTTCAATGGATTTGTTATATGTTTTTGTAATTGTTGTATTAGTATCGGCAATATTTGTACCGAAAGACCATTTTTTCTTGTCGAAGGGATTACCGGTTAAAAGATCGCCGCTTTCATCGGGTAAGATCAATGAAATTTTCGATGCCGCTGCAACCGGAAGTTTACCCGTTGCAATCCGCCAACCGCCTTGACGTTGAACACAAACACGAATACTGAACATTAATTCATGACTGCCGTTTCCTTCAACAAGAAGAACGGTTTGACGATCATTTTTCGAATGAAGTATTGCCGGTTTGTTATCGAGTAACGGTTGTACTAAAACGCCGTTTTCCAACGTCAACGGCACAAAAACAGTTTCATCGGTAAAAACTTCAATTCTGATTTTGCCTTGTAACAAAATATCATTGCCGCTAACCGGCAATGTTGTTTGATATTCTGCTACGGAAACTGTAAACGGAACAACAAAATTCTGAATATCTTGAGTCTTTTGAATTTTTTCGTTATATTTTTTGAGTAATTCGAGATTTGTGGTGTATTGATGATATGGAACAAGCAAGGATTGTTCCTGTGACGTTAATTTGTCAGGATCAGGCAATTCACCTTCCGAAATCTTGTCCAGAGAATACGGTACAATAATAACATTTTCGGGAAACTGAATTTTCGGCAGTTTTTCATTTTGTTCCTCAGCATGAAGTGATAAACACGGGAACACAAAAAGTAAAACCAACATAACCATCATATCGGAAATTTTTGGTTCAGAAATTTGGGGTTTGGAAATTTTCGGTTTAATTATTATCGAAACGATTTTTAGCCGAAGAGTATTGACAAGATAAACTGCTCCAGTCAACACTGCACCGTACACTATTCCGTTAAATATTGCAGCGAATAATTCAAGACCAGGTACGAAAATCAAAACCGTTCCTAAAATTAAAAGTCCAAACACAAACATTGTTTTGCGTTTATGGGATTGACTGATACCAAACAAGCCAACCAAAACAACAACCAAAAACGCAATCAATTCCCAACGTTGCCCAACAGCAACACGTGATAGTTGTACGGAAATCTCTTGTGCATTCTTGTTACCGATAACAGAATAACTGCCGGCAGAATCCGCTATATCGCTTTCCGAAACGATAACAGAAACAGGTTGTATGGATTGAAGGCGTCGGGTGAATTGAGGTGATATTTTTTGTGCCGGTAATAATTGTGAAACTGTCTCATTAGATTCCGGCGTTTGTTCCGGCGCGGAAGTAATAGAATTTGAAACAATAAAATTATTTATTAGTCCTTTCCCTGATTGGAATTGAGTATCAACATTATCATTAATTTCCAGTGTCTCAGTATTGTTTGCTACTTGTGTACGTCGAAGTTCAAGATCAAATTTATTTGTTCGGTTATTTTGATAATAAGGTTGTGGAAGAGTAATCACTGAACGTTCAAACATTCTAACAGGTTCGAAATTAAATAATGAAATAGAATTAGATGTCAGTACATGAAAGAAATTGATTGTATTCTGAAAAAGGCGAAACAATGCCGGTTGCGGTTCCTGTAACACCGAATCGCCGAGACGAACTATTTCGTAACCCAAAGGCGGAATGACATTCCAAGTGGTTTGCATCACCGGAATTTTTTCGTTTCCATTTTTTCCGTTCGTCGAAAGTTCTGGAAAATCCATGATCAGCAATGTTTTTGAAACATAAACAGGAAATGCCGGACGCCAATAAAGCAATTCCAGCCGCCGGAAATCAGTATTGTTCTTCGCAGAAACCGGAATCAGAAGATCATCACCGACACGTTGCGCTTTGATTGGTTCGCCGTCCAGTGTTATCGACCAGAGTTCATCCGATTTATTAAGCGAAGTTCGAATATTCACGACTCCACCTGCGGTTTGAATTTCGTACAAAACGGAATAAAGGACTCCGGTATTCGATTCCGTAGCAATAGTATGGTCAAACTTCGCTGTTATAAAAACATGGCGTATCAATGCGGAAAGAAGCTCTGTTGTCTGATTTTTCCGAACATTAATCGTAATCTTATTTTGCGGATCGGTTACAGAATAAACTCCGAGTAACCGTTTACCCGGACGATATTCCGCAACAGAAAGTTCACCGGTATCAATAGGACGTAAAACTAATTTACCGTTACGCTCCGTCGGAATCGTAAGATCAAGTTCTTCATCTCCCTCAAAAGCAACAACTCCCGATTGCCACGCCGTATTTTCTACAGTAATCGACGGCAAATCAAAAGGAATTGCTGTATCAGTAAAAGTTTGTTCGGCAATCGGTTGTTCAAAACTAACACCGATCCGTACTTTTTCATTCATCGGTTCCGCAAATAAAATTTTCCATCGCCGGAAATTTTGTCCGTTTATTTCGATTTCTTCACTTAATGTTTCTTTAATATTAAGCCCATTGAGTCCTTGAATTGAAGGCGTTGACGGTGCGGATGCCGGAAGCAGCAATGTTAATTGACGTATTGACACTTGCTCAATAAAACAATCAATTTCGTAATGAATACGAAATAGTGCCGGTTCAAAACAATAAAAAGAAAACGTTTTTGATTTGAGACGCGGTTGTAATTTGTCAAGACGAAACGACATTGTAAACGGTACAGATGAATATTGAAACGATAAATTCCTTTTGAGACTTTTGAGAGGAGTTAAATGTTCCGTTTGAGTCGGAATGATTTCCCAATCGTCTTCAAATTTGTTCTGAATCGAAATATTCCCTTGTTCATTAGCTGAACCGTTAATCCGAATAACCGGATATTGAAACGATTTTTCAGCACCGTTTTGAAACCAGTTATGAACATTGCCAACGGCGCGTAATGAAAAACGAACCGATTCTCCGGCAGGAATTCCTTTGGCAAAACGTACAATTATTTTTCCGAAATTGTTTTCCGACGTTTTTTCGGAATTATTTGATACGTTTTCAGAAGGAACAAAACGAAAATCAAGCGGTTGTTCGGCAGCATCAAGAACATTCAATACGTTCCAATTTTCAGGAATTTGAAGTGTTGTTTCAAAAATCTTTCCGGTTCGGGGCGTTATTTTGGCGGCATATTGAAGAACCGGTTCTGTTTCCGACAAAATCAAATTTTGTACTGTTTCAATAACAAAATCAGATTCCGCTCTGCAAAACTTTGCTGTAACATTTTTATTTAATTCATCCTTTGCCGGTGCATACCATGCGGATGCCAAACGGAGTGTTGGTGAACCGGGTAACAATTCCAAGGCACTTGGCGGAATCGCATCCTTGAGCAATATCGTATCAATTGGAAAAAGATTGTTATTTTCAACATGAGACATTTCAAGGTCTTCATCCAACAGTAAACCCAGCACAGCAGAATGAACAGCAGTATCCAACGGTTCCAACAACGGAAAAGACCATTGAGTATCTATTTGTACAGATTTAATTGCTGAAAGATAAATTGTAGTCAAACCGGGAACCTGTTCGCGAAACCGAATCGTCAACACATCGCGTTTATCTTTTTCCATTGATTTTTGTACATTCCAACGATCAAGAAACACCGATTTCACCTCAGTGATTTCAAATCCGGCTGGTACAAAAAAAGACGTTTCACGAACACCTTGATGTAATTCATTAAGAGAAACAGTTGCGTGAAGCCGTTCGTATTGTTCCGTAACTTCCGCAAACTGAACACTTCGGAATAATATTGCACGGTATTTCCCTTTCCGATGGGAATTAAGCGACATCAGAATTTCTGTTCTGTTATTTTCCGGTGGCAGAAGTAAATCAAAATTTGTTGTATCGTTTTCGACTTTTCGTGACAATACCGCAGCACCGCCTTTCAATTCCACATCGCCGGGAACCGACAAATGAAATGAAGTTTCCGTACTATAAATCAACCGGAAATTCAAACGTTGACGTGTTGCGTCGATTTCCAACGGTGTTGTCAGGCGAAGCCGAAGCCGATAGCGTTGTTTTCCCGAAAGTATCAATGTTTTTTGTCCGTTATTATCAGACATGGCAACAGGTTGTTGATTGCCGTCGAATACCGCTTCCAGCAATGTAACACGTTCCAGCGGAAACGGAATACTCACCGGCTCATCTGTCAATACGTCAATTTCAAGGATTCCATCAATCACCGCCCGAAGTTCAGAAATTTCGACACGATAATCACTTGACAATAAAACGGCATCGGTTGGCGGTTTGTACTTGGTTTGTTCCGCCGTTTCCAATTGTAATTCACGTGTCTTGTGAATAAGTGTTTCAAATTCACTGCGTTTGATGAGAATACGATTTGTTGCACCTTCAAATAAAACACTAAGTTCATTTTCCGGTACGAATATTTCACGCTCCTGTGAAAAACAAGTTGCAGCAAAAATCAAAAAAATGAACAAAAATGAATATTTTAACGAATAATTAGTGGTCATGATTTCCGCTCCTTTCTTCGGTCAAAACCGATTCGGCTGATTGATTTTCTGTGTGCGGTTGGTTTTCCGTAACCTGTTGATTTTCAACCTGTTGTCGGTTATCAATTTTGCGGCAGTTTTGTAAGACGGTATAACCTTGTAAAAAGGCTTGCAAAATCCAACAAACCGTAACAACAGTAATACCCCAGCCGAAAATTGATTTAGTGAATAAAAGTTGTGTCCATGTCGGAAATGCAAAACCGAATATCACACTAAGAATTACAAAACAAATTGTAATTTGAAAACGTTTTATCCATGAATAACGCAACAAATAAATGCCAATAATAATGATAACAATAAACACAACACCGCCACTTTCTAAATCTCCCCACACATACAATTGAAGTGTATCACCTTCACGCGGATGTAAAGCGGAAAAAAGATACGGTGTTCCGTTTACTGAAAAATCGTCCGATAAATTATCGAACATTTGGAAAAATATTTTGGAAACATCCGATTGATTGCGGACACCGGTAAATTCCGAACCGCGATAAAACGAAAAATCCTTTGCCCACACTCCATCGTAACCAATAATCACCCATTCTTTCGGTACATAAACTGCAAGATTCACTTTTTGTACAGCCGGCTCCGAAGAAGAATTGAATCCGGTGAAAGAGGGAATTTCAATCCGGTTTTTACAGTCCGGCGGAATAAAGTAACGGATATCAAGTAAAAACGGCGTGTCGGGCGGAACCGAAGTAAGCGGAATCATAAATCGCGGCGTTGTTCCGTCGGTGTTGTCTGTTTCCAATGCAACTCGTTGACCGTTAATATGAACACTGTTTATTTTTGAATTTGGCGGCATGGCAAGGTCTAAACGTTGCAGAACACTCCGAATTCGAAACAAGGCTTGTGCGGAAATTTCCGTACCAAATTTTGAAAAATTCAGATTCGCACGGACAAATCCTTGCTCAATACTTGTTCGTTTAACCTCCTCAATTTTGTAACGCATTGCTATCAGTTGAAGCGACCAATCGTCGTGAAATTCAAACGCCGCAACCGCATTATCAATTCGATCTTGTTCGGAAATATCATATTGCGAATCAATTGGTTTCAGCCCTTTTGTTGTTTCCGATTCACCAATATCAATACTCTGTGATTTTGAAACGATAATTTGTCCCCAAACACGGTCTGACGGTTGCTGTTTTTTCGGAAGCAGTCTGGGAATATCAATAGACAGACTTTTTCCGATTTCAGGTTGAGAGAGTTCGTCTTCCCACGCAAGTTCCAGAACACCCGTTCCGAACAAACTTGATTTCGTTGCAAATTCCCACGCAACAAAACCCTCCGCAACATCATCCGGTTGAGGCACAATCATCTGTTCACGCCAGTCAGTTACGTTATTGGAAGTATTCGAAGAATTGGGAACATTTTCCTTTCCGGTTTTGTTAATATTCAAACGACCGGACAACTTTTCAGGAACATCAATTCGAAGCGATTTAACAGTACTGAAAAGAATTTCGTAATAAAATTTTGCTTTGTTTTTAATTATTCCTTCTTCAATATGCACAGTACGAAGTTCTCGTAACGTCAATTGCGGTTGACGGCGTTCGGCGCGAAGCGTCAGTTTCGCAGCAGAATCTGCAACAAAAAAACCTAATTGACCATTCACTTTCGGAAGATACCATGCGGGCGACTGTAATTGTTGTAACGAAACTGATTGTAAACCTTCGGTATTAACCGGACTAACCCGAAATGCCGGTTCGGCAAGAATAAGTAATTTTCCGTCCGATTTTTCAGCGATGCCCTTGCTCAACATCGGCGGAATAATCGCTAAATCAACCGATTTTCCAGTCGGCGATTGTAACTCCGGTTCGTTAAGAGTTTTTTGAAACGTAACAGTAAGTGCGGCTTTACCGAATGCTTTACGTTTAAAATTGACGGTAAGTGTTTGCGTTAAGGCGTTATCTGCAACCGGAGCAAGCGTGAAAGAATCAATTTGAACCGGTTGATACAAATATTCGTCCGATTGGTTATTGGAACGGAATTTAATCGGGCTTCCCAGTACCGATAACTCGTAAGAATCGGCAGGAATTTCATACGAAACCTGAAATATACCGGCTTTTTCAATGTCGAACATTGTCAGTATTTCTATGTCAAACGTATAACTGCGAAGTTGTACATTAATTTGAGATGTTGCGGTAATTCTTGGTTCCACTTTGCTGACTTCAAGTTCCAATACATAAGATGCTGCCGGAATACGATAAACAGCATCCCCTATCTTACTTGATTTCCGTAACGACTCAGGCAGTTCCGAAGCGTCCATCCGTAACAAACCGTTCGATGTAACCGTTTCGATATTCAATTCGTCGGCAGCACGAACAACCAAAATCCCTTGCATTCGCCCTGCTTCAATAACCGATATTGCCGGAATCATTACCTTCGTTTCCTTATTATTACGTAATTTTTCAAATTCCATTTGAACCATTTGATGTTCCCTTGCCGGTTCGAACAGTTCAATATGAACCATTTGAGTGTTGTCTTTCGGTTCGACAGACCATTTACGAATATTCGGATCAAAAACTCCTGCAACTTTTTGATCTTTAGGAATCTGAATTGCAAGATTTGTAATCGCAGCACGGCTAATTGAATAATTAAACCGTGCAGATGTACGTAAAATATTTTCATCAATAATTGTTTGTTGTAACAATTGGACGCTGGTCAATGCCTCCAAACCGGCGGCTCCTTCCGTTTTCGGAGTCCAAGCAATCTGAATCTTCGGTACAGCACCGACAAACGCTTCAAAAATCGTTTCGTTTTCCGTTACGTTGTTTTCCGCAGCGGCAACAAGCGGCGTAAATTCAATTTTAACTCCCGATTCCGGTACAATAATTTTCCAACGCCCCAACGGAGATTGCGGCACTTCAAACGATACGGAATTACGGCCCGGCGATTTTTCAATACTCTTAGCATAATGTAACGTCAATTCAAGATGTTCCGGTTTCGGTTCTTCATGCTCTGCACTTTCCGTTTTTTTCTTCACTACAAGAAGCCGATAACCACTATTAGGATTACCGAGAATTTTCGCTTTTTCTTCACCGATCACTGCCTTAATAATCGCAACATCGGCAAGCCGAAGCGGAATTTCATGCCAACCGTCTTTCAAGAGTTCAATCGAAATTGTTGATTCAACCCGAACAACTTCGTCGGTAATCGTTGCGGTATTGGATGTTTCGGTAATCATCGCACCAACCGGAATTGACTCAGACGACTTAACCGGTTGCTGCGATCTAGCAGCATCCCATAAAGTTTTAAATTCATCGTAAGGAACAAAAACTCCGCGACCGGGTTGTTCAAAAATGTTTCGCAATTTTTCATACGGAATATAAACCGTCTTCTCTGTAACGATTTTTTCATTAACATTTTTTTCATTGACTGTTTGGTCGTTGACCATCTTGTCCTGTCCAAATACAATTGAAACAGAAATCATCAAGATAGACCACAAAACCGAAAATCGGCAAACATTTCGTAGCGTTATCATTATTCATCTCCATTCGGGTTATTGAACCAACATAATAAATTTCGGTAAACACCAAATCGGTAAACACCAGAAAACTTTAACTATTTTACCACATTTATTATAAGCAACAAGAATAAAGTATATACTGTTGAAATATTACTTTTTCTGTAATATATCAGTGGCATTTTTTTTGAATTGGTTTACAGTTGGAAATTATAAGGTCGCAACGGTTGGACTTACTATTGTGTTGTACGCAGTGAGTCCTTAATTTCCGTCCGTCAACAGGGACAAGTCGGTGAGTACACCGTATTGTTTAAAATGTTTCGGCGAAACGTTGACTACCTTTGGAGTTCC
>JAITBS010000218.1 GCA_031283515.1 Planctomycetaceae bacterium | reverse complement strand
CCGTTGAAAAAAAATAATCGTACAATAGGATAAATTACCGTAAATTTCAAAAAATCGCTGTACAAAATCAAAAAACACATTTTAAAAATAAATTTACAATCTTAATTTTCGTTCAATATGTCTTGCAGTCCGCCCTAATTCGTTAATATAAAAGGAGTTAATCGATTGTGAGTTACAAAAATATACGAAAATCCGGAAATTCAACAGGAACTAACTAACTCCGATTATCCGTGCGAAAAGGTGTTCTCATTGGCGATTCGTTTCTGATAAATCTGTTCTCCATAATCTTTTCCGCCCGGAACTCCAATAGCATCGGCACGGCAATGATGACAGTGACGGAATACCTGAATGTATTTTTCCGCCCTACTTCGCGCGTTGTCTATTTCGGTACAACTAACAGCAGGAATATCACTCTGCAATTTTTTTTGTTGCGGAAAAACAGGAATAAGCGGAATAATGTTATATAAAGAAGCACCTGCTCTTTTAACAGTCTTTGCAATTTCTTCAATATGGTTACTGTTTATTTTTGGAACAAATACCGTGTTGACTTTGACAATGATTCCGGCTTGCGACACACGGCGAATTCCCGCAATTTGTTTGGAAATCAGTAACGCTGCCGCTTCTTCGCCTTCATAGATATTGTCCTGATATCGTACACGTCCGCAAATATTCGGTAATGTTTTGGGGTAAACGTCATTTACAGTAACAGTTATTGTACTAATTCCGGCACCAATCACTTCGTCCGCTCTGTCTGCCAAAAGCAACCCGTTTGTACTCATACACTTGATAAGATCGGGAAATTCCTTGTCAATAAGACGGAACGTTTCCAATGCATAAGGTGTTACTAAAGTATCGCCGGGACCGGCAATACCAATCACCTCTATTTCAGGTATTATTGCAACAGATTTACGGACAATTTCAACCGCTTGCTGCGGTGTAATAATTTGCGCCGTAACACCGGGACGTTGTTCTGTTGTGTTGATTTGCCTGTCACAAAATTGACACTCAATATTACATCCGGGACTGACCGGTAAATGAATACGTCCTTTGTTATTAGGTATTCCAGAGGAAAAACAAGGATGTCTCACCGTAATTTCCTTGATGGGTATTGCCATAAAATGGTCGTCGCAAGTGTTCTGTTGTTATCGATCTTTTTTAGTTATCAGTCTTTTTCGGGAAATAATGTAATTGATTACGGCAAAATTCGTTCAAAATATCGTCAACATATCCAACCGTTTCAAATATCCGCATCCCTTTGGATGTAAGATAATCAGACGCTCCAACACCAATCTTTCCTGTAATAATCGCTTCACAATCATTCAATAAATTCAGTACATTATCGAAAGAATGTTCATGATGTTCAAATTGGTTACAACAAGGATTTGTCGTTCTCGTTTCAATATATTTGTATCCGTTTTCATCAATTTGAACAATATGAAAAGCTCTTGTCCTGCCGAAATGTTGGTGGATTGTCTTACCGTCTGAAGTACAAACCGCAATAAAATGTGACATATTATTTTCTCCTTTATTAGAACCGAGATACTCTCTATACTTTAAAATTCGTTTTTTGTTTTTGATAGAATGAACCGGATTTTTAGGTAGAAACACTCGGTAATACGTTTCAATAAATACAAATTTTAAAGTACGATGAGTATCTTAAATACCTGTACTTTGGTCTCGAATAAGACCGCTTTCAGCAGCCATAATCTGATCCGACCATTCCGCCGCCCATGTTTTAAGTTGCGCTAAATCTAATGGCGACGGCGTGATTGATTCCGTATGTTCCGCAACTTGTTTCGCAAGACTTCGGTAAACTCCCGCTTGTTCGGAATTTGGGTCTGCTTCAATAGTTGTTTTACCGGCAAGTTCGCTTTTTGTTACAGTGAGAGAACGCGGAATATATTCCATCACTTTTGTTCCTGTCCGTTCGGCAAAATCATCGATAATCTTTTTCTGAACCGGTTGCGTGATCGAGTTCGCAATAACGCCGCCTAACAATGCGCCGCCGGAGTTGGAATATTTTTGGATTCCCTTAAACAAATTATTTGCTGCATAAATAGCCATAAAATCTGAAGATGATACTGTAAAAACATGTTCCGCAATACCTTCTCTAATTGGTACAGCAAATCCGCCGCAAACAACATCACCCAAAACGTCATAGATTACATAGTCCAAATTCAATTCATCAAAAATATTTTGTTGTTTCAATAATGATACTGCCGTTGTAATACCGCGTCCGGCACAACCAACTCCCGGTGACGGACCACCGGCTTCCACACAATAAATACCGTTATATCCCTGAAAAATTGCCTCATGAGCGTTGACGCTTCCCTTTTCCCGTAACAAATCCAATACTGTCGGAATATACGTACCATCCCGTAACGTATTTGTTGAATCGGCTTTCGGATCACACCCAAACTGCATCACCCGATAGCCCATGTCAGAAAGTGCCGCACTAAGATTGGATGTTGTTGTGGACTTTCCAATACCACCCTTTCCATAAATGGCAATTTGTTTAATTTTCTTACTCATCGCTAATATCTCCTTAATTTTGAAATAGTATTATCTAAAAATTTTACCGCTTGAACAGCATTTTGAGCATAACCATCAGCACCTATTTTCGCAGCAAAATTGTAAGAAATAGGTTTACCGCCCAGCATGACCCAAAACTGTTCACGTTTCTTTTCCGTAACTAATAAATCAATAACATCCTTGATATTTTTCATTGTTGTTGTCATCAAGGTTGATATTGCAATAATATCCGCATTCCATTTTACCGCTTCGTCCACAAAAAGACGTGCCGGAACATCCTTTCCCAAGTCAAGCACTTCATATCCCGCTGATGTCATAAACAACGTAACAATATTCTTTCCCAAATCATGCGTGTCTCCATAAATTGTACCAATAACAACTCGTCCTTTGGATAACGGATATTGGTACAAACCTGTTTTTAAAATGTCAGAGGCTTTTTGTAGCGCATCCGCACAAACAAGGAGATCCGGTATAAAATATTCACCTGTTTCATAAAGTTTGCCAACTCGTGCCATCCCTTCACCTAATCCGGTTTCAATCGCTTTCGTACAGTCCAAACCTTCATGCACAATCATCGTTGCAATTTTTTCCGCTAACGTTTCATCCATATCAACAACCGCTTGAGATAAACGTTCAAAAATTCGCTGTTGCTGCTGTTGTTGAGCCGACTCTGTCATAAAATATTAGTAGCAAGATGTAACAGGAATACTTTATTTACCGTTGGTGTATGGATACATTGATGTCCAATAAAAATAAGTTGCTCCGCCCGCTTGTATTCAGACAAGACCGCCGCATAGGACTTCATGGAAAATGAAATAACCTCAACATGAACAAACCCATATTTTTCCAAAAGTACCGAGCTGTAAGGACAAATATGCGCAACACCGCCAAACATCGTTTTCAAACCGCATAAAAGACGGAATAAATACGGCAACGAAAATTCACGTATATGTGTTTCGGAAATATTAACTGGAAGAGCGTATGGGTCGGCAATGGAAATTATTCGTGGTAAAACAGCGTTTATTTGGATTATTAAATCAGTTGCAATATTATCAAGTTCTTCCTGAACAACCGACGCTTCCCGACGTAAACGTTTATAAAACAACAGCCCGTTCGCCGCCTGAGCCGCTGCAGAGTAAGGCGCGAGAATATTCAAAACAAAATCTTTATTTTCGTGTGTTTCCGTAACACAATAATTAATTCGGTTCATGTTAAAATCCCAGTGAAGCCACAAATAATTTTTCAAAATCTTCATTATTAGCCAGTTCAATCTTTTGTATTTCAGATGCAACTTGTATCATTTTCGTTCTGAAATCTTTGTTTAATAAAAAAGCGGTGCCGCCTGATTGAGCGGTATTGCCGACAAATTTTACTTTGCCTTCAAATTCCACCGGAAGTAAACCGATGTTTAAAAGACTTTTTTCGTTCAAGTGATAACCAAAAGAACCGGCAATTTCAACACGATTCACTTCATTCTTCATCAGGTTCATTTTCGTCAAAAGTGATTCAATTCCCGAACGAACTGCGCCTTTTGCCAGTTGAATCTGTCGGACATCATTTTGTGTCAGAAAAACTTCATCTGTAACAAAAAAAGTTTTTTTACCGTCTTTTTCTTGTAAATGGTCGATTATTTTTTGTGACGTGAATCTGCCGTTTTTTCCAATGATTCTGGTTCTGACCAACTCGCCGGTCATATCCAAAAGACCGCTTCCACAAATTCCTGTTGCGCGAATACCGCCAATGACTTGAACATCAATACTTCCATCGTCGGCAATACGGAAACGTTCCACCGCACCGTTTCCTGCACGCATTCCGCAAGTAATATTCATTCCTTCAAAAGCCGGTCCTGCAGCAGTGGAAGTCGCCGCCAAACATCCGTCTTTCGCTAAAACCATTTCTCCATTTGTACCAATATCAATAAACAATACCGTTTCTTTTTGTTCGTATAATTGCGATGCCAGAATACCGGAAGTAATATCAGGACCAACAAACGCCGAAATAACCGGCGGTAAATAAATGACACCAAACGGCGATATGTTGAGTGTTGATTCTGTAACATGTTCTCCGCCATGAATTTGTGTGATGTACGGATATTGACCAAGCGGTTTGGGATTGATACCGCACGCTAAATGAAGCATTGCCGTATTGCCGCTGTACACAATTTCATAAATATTTTTTGTACTAATTTTTACTTTATCTGCAATAGCACCGATCATTTCATTTAAGGCATCAATCAAAACATGTTGTAACAATTTTAAGCCTTCATTATTACTTGCGAAATGAATCCTTGAAAGTACATCCTGAGCATAGGCACTTTGCGGATTCAATCTGCTTTCTGAAGCGATTTCCTTACCCGAAGATAAGTCAATTATTGCAACAACTAATGTTGTCGTTCCTATATCAACGGTAACTCCGTAACATAATTCCGATGTGTTTTCCGGTTCTGTACCTAAAACCGCGTTTCCTCCGTAAACAACAGTCTTTTCACCATCAAATTGTTTCGATATAAAAGGTTTTAACTGATAGGAAAAACTCTGTCCGCCGGACACTATTTTTAATGTTCTGTTTTCCTGTTCTTTATTTTCTGTAATAACAACAATATTTTCTGTAATACTTTTTTGACAGGCAAGAAAATAATCCGAACCGATTTTTATTTTACATTTACCACAAGTTCCTATACCGTTACACGGTGTTTCCAACACAATTCCTAATTGCCGCGCCGCATTGAGTATTGTAGTACCTTCTGCTACGAAAAGTGTTTTTTGTTCATTTATAAAAATAATTTCAGGCAAATCTTTATCCCTCCTTCACGGCGGAAGTAAATGCCGTTATATTGGTCAACGGCGTCGATGTGCTAAGTCCGCAAGCTGGAGCCAGAATATCAATATTTTTGGACAAAAGATGCTTTGCCTGTTTGAACACCGTATCCGGTTGACCAAATTCCAGTAAATACGTACTAATATTGCCCATTGTAGGCGTATTGTTGAGTTCGTCTTTCAATTTTTTTAAGTCAACAATCGCATCAACACTTAAAATCTCACTATGTAATTTTTGTAATTGCGGTTTAACCATCCTGACGTCGCCGCAAATATGGACAATAACAGGAATCCTTAATTCGTGGACAGCATCAGCAATTTTGTTCAAATAATAAACAGCGTACTCCTCAAAAATTTTGGGACCAAGAATTTCTCCGGTCGCGGTTGGATCCGCAATTGATATTGCAGTTGCTCCGTTATCCGCCATGAGTTTTGCGTAACCCATTAACTGTTCCGTTACATAATCAATCACTTGATGCGACAATTCCCGTTCACGGCGTAATTGTTTCAAAAAAGTCATCGGATCGACAATTGATGCGGCGGTACTAATTGGTCCGGTTAGACTTCCAATAACAGGAATTTCAGGATGTTTTTCCGAAAGCAAATAAATTGCCTGAATTACTGCACCGGCACGGTTACAATTTTCTATTGTACCGGCAGGCAAAAATGTTACATCATTAACGGACGGAAATACTTCTTTTTGTATCTTGGGTTCACATTCGAGCGAACCGAAATTAATCGTACTGCCAAGTGCTTCGGCTTCCACCGTCATACAAAAAGGAATCCCGAAATTTTCGAAACCGGTATTTTCGTAAACATCATAAGCCAAATCACTCATTTTATCACTTGTATGATGTGCATCGGGCAAAGTATGTCCGGTCTTGTTCATCACGTCCACAATGGCAGCATTCATCATACCGCCCGGACATATCACAGGAGGACGATCAACCGCTTCACCAGATAACGTTTTTTTCAACCTTTCTTTTGGAGAAAGAACATCCACAATCATTACCTCCCAATCAATTCGTTTACCATTTTAATTGCCTGATTAGCGTTGGAGGAATATCCATCGGCACCAATTTTGTCCGCAAATTTTCGCGAGACAGGACCGCCGCCGATAGCAACCTTAAATTTGTTACGGATTCCTTTTTCGTTCAATAAGTTAATGACGTCCGCCATACCGTCCATTGTTGTGGTCATTAAAGAAGAAATCATAATAATTTTCGCATTTTCTTTAACAGCGTGTTCGACAAATGCGGACGGAGGAACATCTCTTCCTAAATCAATCACATCAAATCCGGCAGTTGAAAGCATAAGTTTGACGAGATTTTTTCCAATATCGTGTGTATCACCGGCAATAACTCCAATAACAATTTTATGTTTTTCTTCCTGCCGTTCTGTTTTGATATTTGGTTTCAATATTTCAACACCGGCATTCAGAGCATCTGCGCACATGAGCAATTCCGGTACGAAATATTCTCCTTCATCAAAAAGCCGTCCAGCCCGTTCCATCCCTTTGGTCAATCCCTGATCAATCGCTTCAAAAGCATCATAACCGGTTTCAACAGCTTCTCTTGATAATTGAACGGATAAATCTTCATCCATATCAACAACAGCACCGGACATTGCCGAATACAATTCATCTTTAGTCTTGCCCATAACAGAAAACTCCCAGATATTATCGTTGCGCTGCTATGACTGTAAGTAAATCTTCGATAAGCGACAAACTGCCGTCATAACCTGCATATCCCCGATTCAAAACAATACGATTTCCCACCGGATAACTCACCGTAAGATGACCGGCTCCAATATCAATCGCAAATTCACGCTCCAAATGACTGCCAATCACAAAAGCCGGCGAAAAATCATCATGAAATAAACGATCCGTTTTTCTTGGTACAATTTTCCAAAAATGTGTTTTGATTTCCGTTGGGTCTGTTTCATAAACAATTGTTGTCGGATATTGTGAAGTTAATGTTTCAATAACGTTATTGATTTTTTGTTTTTGATTCTCATCAATATCATTCGTAACAACCATCAATTCCGGTAACCAACCCAAATCGTCCGCGAGAAATTTTGTAATTGCCGGCGCATAATTAACGTCGCCCACCACAACCGCGTAACGTTGCCAGTCAAGATCGTTGTAAGCATCCGCAACACGTTCAACGTAACGAAAATAATGTTTTGTTTCTGTTTCAATGAGTTGTTTTACCGTATCTGAAGGAATTTCAAGTGTTTCCGCAACTTTTTTCAAAAAGGCTTCCGTTGCCGTCGGTCCGATAGGAAATGGGTTGATCATATAAGGAATATGATGTATTTCTTTTAACGTTTCGGCAGTATTATGAGCATAAAATTCCGAAACGACAATAGTTAATTCCGCATTGCCTGCGTTTCGGATTCCGTCTAAAGTATCATGTTCCGTAAAGAAAGAATTAACTTCCAATCCCAATTTTTCCAGCAGTTCGCGAATTTTAAGCAGATTACCGCGCCAGAATGCATCTTGACCCGGTACCACCCCTAACAGATTGACTTTATTTTTCTTTTTAACTTTTTGCCTTTCAATAAATTCCTGTACGAGAACGCTAAGCACAATATCGTATCCTTTATATCCGTCTCCATGAAAACCTCCGGTTTCTGCACCGAAAATAGAGATTCCTTCGTTACGGTATTGCCGGACAACAGATTGTACGTCATCGCCGATAATATCCGCCGTGCAGCCGGTGAGAATAATGTACAATTTTCCTTCCATTAATTCGATGGTACTTTTTACCTGTTCTTCCAAACGATCTAAACCGCCGAAGATAATATCTTTTTCCTGAATATTGGAACTTGGCACTGCTAAACCGCCGCAATATCCCGCTCCTAAATAACCGGTACTTCCATATTGGTTCCAATAAATACTTCCGCCGCATCCCATAGCGGCGTGCAAAATCGGTACGGTTTCCGGTAAAGCGGTAACAGTAAGCAGTGCGCCGCCCAAAGAACAAAATGATCTTGGTCTTTCAATAAAACGATTATTTGTATCAATGACACGCTGAGCCATTATTCGCCTCCTAGAATATATTTGAACGGATTTTCTGAATACCAGATTTCCTTGTACGGCTGACGAACATGTTTTGCCAAGTGTTCATTGAACGACGTATTCTTCAAATGCCGTTTGAGACGCCGCGCAACATCATAAGCACCCGCATAACCGCAGTAAATACTATTTGTTCCGTAAATCGGTAAAATGGAAACTCCACATTTTGCCGCCCAAATGTTGTCACAATTATGACCGACATAAAGATCGGGTTTTGTCCGATAAAGAATATTGACGGCTTCAAAAGGCTGGGCAGTAGCAACATTGATACGGATATTGGGATTAATCGTTTCAAGTTTTTCAATTTCCGTACCGCCGAATTCATCATAGTGATAAGGACGTACCGCCAAAATTTCCATACCCAATTCTTGTAACAATACGGCAGTAGCGAGTGTACGCATTTCACCCGCACTCAGCATGACTCTTTTCCCTTTCAAATGCGAAAGCAAAGGTTTCAACGCCTGATTTAATTCATCGGTTTCCGATTTTATGATACGTTCCGCCGCATCCGTCAGTCCTAGTTTTACAGCAATCTGACGAAGCCAACGAGAAGTATTTTCAATACCAATCGGCATTTGACCGCCCACAAAAGGTACACCGAATTTTTGTTCCAGATAAGTCATAAAATAATCGTCATGAGTCGGACAAACTCCAATCGATAACGCCGCAAACGGAGCAAGACGAAAAGCATCAGGATGAGCATCGCACGGTAACATGTTCACCTCAAGTCCCAGTTTGCTCAAAAGCCGCATCAATTCCTTTTGATCCGGTCCCGTCATGGAAGATATATTCAAAAGATTGACCAACCGGCGGCGCCGTAACTTTTCCGCCGTTACCGCAATTTCATTATCGTAAACACGAAATTCCGTTTCATCTTTTCCGTCCATCATGTTACGTAAAAAGGAATGAAATATCGCATCATAAGCAGTTGCCATGATTTTTGTTTTGAAACCTTCGCAATGAATCGGTAAAAGTGTTGCGGAAACCTGTTCTTTCAATGCGTCGGCAACTCCGTCAATATCGTCACCAATAATTCCGGGAACACAAGTCGAAAGAACAATAATTGCACTCGGACGATAACGTTTATCCGCTTCAACGATAGTTCGTTTCAATTTTTCTTCACCGCCGGAAACAACATCATTTTCGTTCAGATTCGTTGAAAGCCAAAGTGCTCCTTTGGGATTTTTATCTCCGCTGTTAAATTGACCAAGACGCACGCTTGCGCCTAACGCATGTACTGCGCCGCCGCAACCAACCGCTCCATGTACAATAACAACACAATCCTGTAATGAAGTTAAAATCGCTGTTGCGGGAAGAAGTTGACATATCGTACCTTGACTGAATGCACGGCGTTTGTTTTTCAGACAACCGCTGCAAAACTGTTTATGTATTTCGCCGACCGTACCGCCAAACTCAATACAACTTCCCAACCGTTCCTCGCGCCGCGGCGCAACTTTTTGTTCCAAATAATTCATAACGAAATTCTCCATTCATGCGCTGCGGTTGCAAACGCCCGTACATTTTCTTCGGGTACTTTTGCAGAAAGATCACAACCCGGTAACAACATAAAACCGCCGTCTCCGGCAGCATCATTCAAACATTTTTGCGTTTCAATATAAACTTCATCGGCGGTCTTGTCTTCAAGAACAAATACAGGATTTACATTTCCCGCTAAACCGATTTGTCCGTTTAATATTCGTTTCGCATTTTGTAAATCAACCTTGCTGTCCACAGAAACCATTTGAATTCCTGTTTGCGGTAACAAATGTAATCGGTCGGAAATATTGCCACAAATATGAATCAGCGAATGTTTCCGATAAGGTTTCAAACGTTCCATAACCGCTGTAAGATAAGGAATAATAACGGATTCAAAATGCCGTACGGAAACAACATCGCCCGACGCACTCGGATCCGCAATAAAAATACCGTCAAGCCCGCTGACCTCCAACATAAATTCAAAATAAGCAATCGAAAGTTCAGTGGTAAATGCAAGAAGTTTTTCCGTAAACGGTTTGTTTTTGTACAACAATCTTGACAAAGTTTCCAAACCCAATAATTGTCCAGCCAATGTAAACGGAGCACGTCCGCTGACAAATAAACTTTTTTGATTTTTGTTGCATTTTACTGTTTCTGCCGCAACCGCTTTCAACCATTTCAGTTTTTCGGATTTGAACACACTTGGCAGGTCAAACCTGTCAAGGTCTTCTGCTGTGTTGATTGGCAATGCAGAAACTTCAGGCGCACTTTTTTTTGTTAATTCTATTTTCGATCCCAGTGCTTCAAATAAAAATGCAGTGGCTCCGGTTCCAACTGTAACAAAATCCGCACCAACTCTTTCATTGACGCGATAAAAAATTTCAGCGGCTTTGGAAGGCGGAGCTGACAGCAGTTCTTGTAAATGTACGCCTTCAACAAAAAAGGGCCAACTTCCGCCAAGACAAACTCCCAACGGCACTCTTTCCGGTTTTTTAAGAGCAAACGCTTCACTTACAATTTCTCTTGATGTTACCATATTTGTACCTCAATATACTTTAATATACTTCTCATCGTCTTAAATGAATTTTTTGTAACCATTCACGAAAATAATCAAGGTAAGCAGCATTTTTCCGAAACATCACACCAAAACTCATGGTTCTTTCGAACAAAAATCGAATAAAAATTCCGTTGAAATATTACCGAAAACAGTTTTCTGAAACAATCATGAATTTTCCAAATACCGTTCACGTTCCCAATCGGTAACTGTTGTTTCGTGAACGGAAATATCAAAATGAATCAATTCACTGAATATCTCAACAAATTCTTTGCCGAAATATTCAACAGCTTTTTCACTTTGGTCAAATAAAACCGCTGCATCTTTTAGTGTTCTGGGAATAGACGGAAGTGTTTCATTAAAATAACCGTTACCTTTAATGATATTGGGAACGGACAAATTTTGTTCCAAACCGTACAACCCTGAAGCAAGAGCCGCCGCAATCAAAAAATAAGCATTGGCATCGGCAGCTCCGGTACGCTGTTCCACTCTCATACTGTTGCCATGTCCTACAATTCTTGCGGAAACTGTTCTGTTATCGTAACCAATACCAACTCTTGTCGGAGCGAAAGACATATCCGTGAGACGTTTATAGGAATTAACTGTTGGACAACATAACGCCATAAATTCACGTGTTCCGTCAAGCAGTCCTGCGATATATCGTTCAAATATGGTTTTGTCTTCCGCAAAAGCATTTTTGTTCTCTTTTGTCCATAAACTTTGATGTAAATGGTAACCGCTTCCAGATTCTGTATTCCAGAGCCGAGCCATAAATGTAGCATATATTCCGTTTTTTCGTGCGATTTCCTTAATTGCGTTACGGGCAATCACTGTGTTGTCGGCATTGGTCAACGCATCAGAAAATTCCAGAATCACTTCCATTTGACCAGGTCCATATTCCGTGTGAACGGCTTCAATCGGAATTTGAAACGCCTCCAAATTCCTTTGAATTTGTTCAATAATATCACTATGTTGACTTATTTTCCCGATAGAATAAGTTTCCTTGCCGCCGAAAAGCGGTTTTTTGTTACCGTCCAACAGATAAAACTCAACCTCCGAACCAACCTTTGCCGTATATCCTGTTTTTTCAAGTCTTGCCAACACATTTTTCAAGATTTGCCGAGGCGCAACCTGAATACGTTGTCCGGTATCCGTATCAAGATCGGCAAGCACAAAAGCCGTTCCTTTTCGCCACGGAATTTCACGCAACGTCGAATAATCCGGTTTCAAAATCATATCCGATGCACCATATTCAAAACCCGCAAAGTGTGAGGTCGAAAAATATTCAGACTGAATATCCCATGTCAACGGCGCACGGCATAATCCGGTTCCGGCTGTTAAATGTTCCAACAAAAATCGTGCCGGCAAACGTTTACCAATAATGTTACCGTTAATGTCCGCAAATCCGATTTCTACTGAATGGATATTACGTTCCAAAATAATTTTTTTTACTTGCTCTAATTCGTATGATGTGTCCATTTTCGTTCTCTTTCTTCTTTTATTTCTTGAAAGGGTTATCGAAAAGCGGCGTGGATAAATAACGTTCTCCCGTATCAGGAAGAAGAACTACGATTGTTTTATTTCGATTTTCGTCACGTTTTGAAATTTGTAACGCTGCAAATGCTGCTGCACCGGAGGAGATACCAACGAGTAATCCTTCTTGAGTTGCCAATATCCGCGAAGTTTCAAACGCTTCTTCGTTTTTGACACGAAAAATTTCGTCCACAACAGAAAGATTCATAATTTCCGGAACAAAACCAGCTCCAATTCCCTGAATTTTATGCGGTCCCGCTGCTCCACCGGATAAGACCGGCGAATCATCAGGTTCTACGGCAATAATTTTCACGGACGGTTTTTTCTCTTTCAACACTTCACCAACACCTGTTACAGTTCCGCCGGTTCCGACTCCGCTGATAAAAATATCAACTTCGCCTTCAGTATCATTCCAGATTTCCAACGCCGTTGTTTCACGATGTATTTGCGGATTAGCCGGGTTACGAAATTGTTGCGGACAATAACTGTTCGGAATTTGTGCCGCGATTTCTTCCGCTTTACGGATTGCCCCTTTCATTCCTTCGCTTCCCGAAGTCAGAACAAGTTCTGCCCCCAAAGCATTCAACAAATTACGGCGTTCAACGCTCATTGTTTCCGGCATGGTGATGATGAGTTTGTAATTTTTCGCCGCTGCAACAAAAGCAAGTCCGACACCGGTGTTACCGCTGGTTGGTTCGATAATTACTGAACCTTCTTTCAAAAGCCCTTGTTCTTCCGCTGCTTGGATCATCGCAATCGCAATGCGATCTTTCACACTACCCGCCGGATTAAAATATTCCAGTTTTGCTACAAGCCTCGCCTTAACACCTTGACGGCTTCCAAATTTTTTCAGTTCCAATAATGGAGTATTTCCAATCAACTCCGTTAGATTTTGTTTATAAACGGCAACCATTTTTGTATCCTAAATTCTTTCTTTTTGTTGCGGGACGACGATTGGTGATCGTCGCCCCTGATTCCTTGTTGAAACAGATTGTTTATTGAAACAAATTGTTTGTTGAAACGGATTTCACCGCGTGTTTCACCATGCCGGAGCTAAAACATCTTTTCCGTTAAAACTATCTTTAAACGCTTTTTTCATCGCATCGGTTTTATAGGCTTGTTCGAGAATTTTGACTTTCTCCGAACCAATGTTTTCTTTTCGTACGGCAATAATGTCCGCCGCCTGTAATTCCTCACGTTCACTAGCCAAAGCGTCTTTATCAAATTCCAATCCAAGTTCAGCGGCAATTGTTGCATAAAGAAATCCCGCATCGGTTTCTTCTATTGACTTTGCCAGCATGGTATAGTCCACCTCAATGAACTTCAGTTTTTTAGGATTATCCGTGATGTCATTTTGTGTAACATCAAGAGGTTCAAGCCCTTCCTTGATCTTTATCAGTCCGGCATCCGCCAGAATAATAAACGCACGGGGACCATTTCCTACATCATTCGCAACGGAAATTCGCGCACCGTCCGGCAGATCGTTCAGATTTTTGTACTTCTTTGAAAACAATCCCGCCCGATCTGTGAAGACCTTGAACGCTGCGGCAAGATGGGCTTTGTGCGCCTTGTTGAACTCGTCCATGTAAGGCGTATGCTGGTGATAATTTGCAAAATACTCGCCGTTTTCAACCGCAGTATTTAGTTGCGTGTTGTCGGCAAGAAAGGTGTATTCGAGTTTGTAACCCAATTTTTCAACTTCCTGTGCTAAAACTTTTGTTGTGTCTTCATAGACTTTCAAGTTGCAGGATGCGAATTTGATGACCTTATCATCTTTTGCCGTTTGAGATTGATGACCGCAACCGGCAAAAGTGAATAACGTCACAACAATAATCAACACAAATGTAACATTTTCAAAAAAATGTTTTTTCATAGTAAAACCTCCTAGTTAAATTCGTTTGTCAAGTTTTTGTGAAATGATTCTTCCGATAGTCTGAATCACCTGAACCAACAGGATAATCAACACCACCGTAAAAACCATGACTTCCGGTTGATACCTGTAATAACCGTACCGAATCGCAAAATCGCCAATCCCTCCACCGCCGACAAGTCCCGCAACCGTTGAATAGGAAATGAAACTGATCGTAATAAGTGTTATAGAATTAACCATGCCTGACCGTGCTTCCCGATACAACACTTTCCAGATAATTTGAAACGTATTTGCGCCCGCCGCTTCCGCCATTTCGATAACGCCGCGGTTGACTTCCAGTAAAACCTGTTCAATAAGCCGTGCAAAATCCGGTATTGCGCTGATAGAAAGCGGTACAATAACTGCTGTTGTCCCAAGCGATGTTCCCACAATCAATCGGGTCAACGGAATAATCGCAATCATCAGCACTAAAAACGGAAAAGAACGTACAATATTGACCATCATATCCAACACAAGATAAATTTTCGGCTTCTGCATCATTGAACCCGGACGGATTAAATAAAGATACGTACCAAAAGGAATGCCCAAAATCGCAGCAATACTAAGCGTAAATATCATCATGTAAAACGTCTGACCAAAAGCGATACCGATTTGCGGCATGAGTTCCCATATTTTGTGCATTAAATTCCTCCTCCATTGGTGAACAAATATTTTGCCAGTTCCGATTGAGGAGAAAAGGTCGCATCCGACATGTCCAATGTCTCAATTAGTTTACCCTTTTCCATAACAGAAACTCGATCACAAATAGTACGAACAACTCCCATCTCATGCGTTACAAGAACAATCGTAATTCCCAATTCTTTATTGATTAACTTTAAGTATTGTAAAATTGTTTGGGTGGTTTGGGGGTCTAACGCCGAAGTGGGTTCGTCGCAAAGCAGGATTTTGGGATTTGTAACAATAGCCCGCGCAATCGCAACACGTTGTTTTTGTCCGCCGCTCAATTTCGACGGATAATCTCTTGCTTTTTCGGAAAGACCGACGATTTCCAAACATTGCAAAACACGGTGACGCCGTTCAACTTTGGCGGTTTTAGCAATCTCAAGCGGAAACGCCACATTTTCAAAAACCGTTGCATTTTGTAACAAATTATAATGTTGAAACACCATTCCAATTTTTCGTCTTTGTTTCAGTAATTCTTTTTTTGGAAGAGACATAAAATTTTCACCACCAACTAAAACCGTACCGCTGTCGGGTTTTTCCAGTAAGTTGATGCACCGAAGCAATGTTGATTTTCCTGCACCGGAAAAACCGATAAAACCAAAAATTTCGCCGGCACGAATTTGTACGGAAACAGTATCAATGGCGTACAGAAGACCATTTGATGTTTGATACGTTTTTTTGATTTTTGTCAGTTGAATCATTTTGCTTACTGCAAACAGGATACCGCCGGATGTTCCAACAAAATATTGTTTCAAATTACCATCATTCATTGAGTAAACACAAATAAAAGATAATTGCAACTATTGTGCCAATTGGGAAATTGAACAGCAAATGTCATGTTTTTTCTTTGTAAACATAATCTATTAAAGCAGTTAAATCAAAAACATACTATGTAACTATGTTTACAGTGGTTTATTTTATCATTTGTCAATATTCTGTCAATACCTATTTTTTTACAAAATTTGCCAATATTTTGCCAATATTTGGGGCGTTAAAAAAGGCATTGCCGAAACAATGCCTTACATGGATTTCAATTTCAAATCTTGCCGAGACGACATTATAATTGCCAACGTGAACACAGCGCAACCACTGATTATTCCTCATTGATAAGAGTCTGTCGAACTTTTTCGACTTGTTTTTCAGAGAGTCACACGCATGAAGAATCAGTTCAGCCGTTCCATTTTATTGAAACAGATTAATCATTATGCCGTGATATTTTCTGGTTTTCCGTGAAATATCACGGCATGGCTAGATAATATCACGGCTTGCCCAGAATATATCACGGTTTTTTAACTAAAATTACCGTTTCTAACGTATTTTAGGTGTGGCATGAATCTTGCGCAAAATTATATCGCGGCATGTTGCCGAAACACACAAAAAAACAATCAAATAACAGGAGATTTTACAATGACGATTACAAAGACAATTACCAGGATCATCGCAAAAATTACCTTAAACCTTGCTTCAGTTATCAGAAATATTAAATTAGGTAAAATATTCAAACTAGATTGGGAGGCAATACGGAAAAAGAGGAAAGCATTCACGCTTGTTGAACTTCTGGTAGTCATTGCGATTATCGGTCTTCTCATTGGCTTACTTTTGCCCGCAGTTCAAGCGGCGCGCGAAGCCGCAAGGAGAGCACAATGTACCAATCACGTCAAGCAACTCTCTCTGGCGGTTCACAATTTTCACGATGCCAATAATCGTTTTCCGGCATCGTCTTTCGATCCAATTTACGTGTCAAAAAACATTGGGAGAGGTAGTGCCTTAGCCAAAAGTATCTACACAATTGGGAATTGGGTTTGCTTTAAATTTTATAAATCGTTATTATTTGTAGTATGCATTAAAAACCACACCGGAATCTTTTTTAGGATTATCCGTTTCGGCGAGTTTATTTGATTCTCGAGAGTTCGAGTATGATTCGAGTTTTTCGGCAATATTCGATCTTTGTCAAAGGTATTACTCCGCGTGCGACACTATTCACTATTCACTCATACATTGTGTTTTGCAAGCCGGACACCTGCAATCCTAAAACGCCCCATTGAGAACCGAACCGTATAAAATATATTCCCTATAAAACTATTCCAAAGCAATTGTTTTTTTCACTCGCGGACGAAAAACACGCCCAATTGGTGTATTGATCAGAGCAGCAAGGAAAATAAGATCACCTAACATTGCCATCGTAAGAATTGCCAGCATCATAATGCCAAACATCTGAGTCGGCGTAAATGTACTCAACGCAAACGCCGAAAGTCCAAGACCCGCAATCATTGTTGTTTGAAACATCGATGTTGCACAACGTGAATAAGCATACATCGTTGCATCACGTTGCGTCATTCCTTGATCAATTCCGTTACGGAACCATGTTAGGAAATGAATTGTATCGTCCACCGAAATCCCCAACGCAACACTCGCCGTCATCATCGTTCCAACATCCACCAAAATCCCAAATTGTCCCATAAAACCAAACACAACAATAACCGGAAAAAGATTGGGAATCATCGCACATAAACCAGCAAGCGGATTGCGAAGAATAAATCCCATCGTAACTGCAATCATCAGAAACGAAGTTATAAAACTATCACGCAATCCAGTAAGAAGTTCATGTTGCGTTTTATAAACAACCGGCACCATACCTGTGTAGATTACCTCAATCGGTTTATCAGTAAAACCAAGACCTTTATGTTCCGTTTCTGTAACGGCAATTTCTTGAGGAAATGAACGCTGCAGCATTTTGGTAATTATCGGATCAACAACATTTTTGACATCCTGAATAAACATCGCATAGTCAATATCTTTTTTAAGCGACCAAACCCGAATACTGATTCGCCAAAGATCATATCCATGATTTTTTTCCCATTGAATCGCCTTATCACAAAAAGTTTGCATTTCCTCCGGTGAAATACCAATAACTTCATTTTCAGCAGAATAGTTGATTAGTTTTTTCAGATCCGTTATTCCAACACGGACAAGCCGTACAGCATCGGCAGAAGTAATTCCAAGTTCCAAGATTGTTTGTTGGAAACGAGGATCGTCGGAACGCAGGGAACGTTCACACTCAACCGTTACATAATCCTTCATTTCACTTCGCCCCTTTTCAAGCATGGCATTCGCCGTGCGTTCGATGGCAATTTGTCGGGCACTTTTGCGCGTCCCCTCAAAACGAGGAATGATCGGCATCATTGTCTCCGCCGAAAGAACTCCGCCAATATCTTCCGCAAGAGCTTTTCGTAACTCATTGTCAATGTCTTCAATCAAACGAAGTTTGTCCAATGTACTGAATTTACATTGCTCATTGTTGAATTTGACAACAATTTCCATCGGAACCAATGGTCCCAGATGTTCTTCAAGCCATGTATAATGATGAATAATTTCAGAATCAGCAGAAAAAAACCGCATCATTTTTACAGATGTTTTGATTTGGTACATTCCGTAGCAGAAAAATATCATCAGCACAATACAAATCAATGAAATAACAATATTGTTCCGTATAATAAATCCGCCCCAAATTCGCCAGATTTTTTGCATGACCGAATCATACTTAACATGAAGAGTTTGTTCGGAGGCGACTTTGTGTGACGGATAAAAATAGAGCAGAGTCGGTAAATAATAGAACAAAAGAATGAGTTGCAGGATAACTCCCAATGCAGAATAAAAACCAAATTTTGTAATCGGAACCAAATGACTCGTGTAAAGCGAAAGAAGCCCAAGTGCAGTTGTTAAATTCGCAAAAAAACAAGGCGACCATGCGTGTTTCACGGCGCGTTCGGGAGCCATATCAAGACCGTGTTCCCGAATCGCGTCGTGATAATAGTTGATCAGATGAATGGCTCCCGACATTGCCAACACATAAACAAGTGCCGGCATACTCAGCAAGATGGCATCGCAAGTTCCGCGTGTCAGCGAAACACTGGCTAACGCCACGCCCGCACTAATAATCGCAATCCAGAAAACAAAAAACGTCAACCGGAAATCACGAAAACAAAGCCACGCAAGAAAAAGCCCAATAACACCGCAAATACCGGCAAGACGACGAAGTGTGTGTTCTCCTTCGTAAGTGATAGCAACATTGTCAACCGGCGGACCTCCAATAATGACTCCGGTCATATCAGGATGACGACCATAAATAATTTCCTTGACCGTCGTAAAAATACCTTCGGCAATTTTCAGATAAATCGGTCGATTGTCTATTTTTTTCGGAGTCTGAACACCGCATTCTCTGCCAATATCACGAATCGCCTCAAGAACTTTTGCCAGATCTTTACCTTGCGGTGCTTCCTTTGTCAACGTAACAATTAACGCCGAATTTTGACCATCAGGTCCGATGAGTGTTCCTTTGAGTTTTTCGCGGATTTGCTCTTCGTTCAAACGGATTCCGCCAACACCCGAACCTGAATAACGATCTTGAAGTATTCGAAACAAACGCGGTCCGGTAATAACCGATTTGAAATAATTCAATTCTTCGGATTGATTTTCCGATTCAACCGATTCATCGGTTTTAAGAGTTTCGGAAAGTGCAGTTGTTTCCGGTGTAACATTCGCGGTTGCGGATTCCTTTTTAGATTCCGACGGGGTTGTTTTCTCCGATTCCAAAACCAATTCCGCCTTAATATGTTCATCCGCCCACTGACCGACATTATCAATTGTCTGACCCGGAACAAGTTTTTGCGCAAACATCTCAAGCCGTGAATCATCCATCGTACAGCCTTGCCAACTGACCACGACAAAACGTTCAAATGGAAAATTTTTGAGAAACCATTGATATTGCTGCGTTTCAATAAAAGAATTAGGCAACCAATCGGCAACATTGTTGGAATTACTCATCAATGTCCGCTTCGTTCCCATCCAAACAAACGGCAAAAGGAAGAAAATAATAACCAGGATACGGAATCCATAACGCTTAAAAAATTCGTTGCGCATTCTTTTCGAGTTCGACAGAGAATGGAAAATACGTAATTATTCAATCATTGTTGAAAGTGAGTAATTATTCGTACAAATTAACCGCAAACAACCATCCGCCAATAACGTTGGAGTTTGTAACAAAATAACACTAGGCACTGTCCTAATTATCTTAATTATCTTAATTAAAAGATATTAATTAAAAGTCTCCATTCCAATCAAACGGTTAAATAGTTACAAAATATTTATTTTTTGACCGATTTATTAATTATATCCGATTAAAAAAAAAAGAACAGCCCCAAATGACCACAACAAAAATACATAAGATCATTTGAATTCACATCTTACCTCTTTATACCAACCCGCAAAGTTGTTGCTGTTTACCTGTTTTATCGGCAAACAATTCAATATATTGATACGAAAAAAATGTGGTTTTTCGTTTTGCTTGGGAGAGTTGCTTCGGCTTGACAATGGAGGGAAATGACGTTATTGTTAATTTGAGTTGTCGCTATTCACCGAAAAATTTTGTTTACATTCTTTCGTTGTTCCGCCGTTTGGGGATTCCTAATTCTCTGAGAAAATACTCAAAATGTATAAAAATCATCGTCGTCTTTGGGCGTTAATGAAGAAGGAGACATTGCAGGTTTGGCGTGATCCGAGTTGTATTTTAACAGCGTTTGTGTTGCCGATGATTTTGCTTTTTATTTTTGGGTTTGGTTTATCGTTGGATGCGAAGTATGTCAAACTCGGTTTTGTTTCGGACGAACAATCACCGGTTGTCAGTTCACTTTGGCGATCTTTTCAGGCAACCGATTTTGTTACACCGATTTATTACGCGAACCGCCGCAATGCAGAAGAAGATTTGGTCAATGGGCGTATTCGCGGAATTGTTGTGTTGCCGAACGATTTTACGAAACGGTTTCACAGCACCGAAGCCGGAACCGTTCAACTCATTACCGACGGCGTTGAAACAAATACAGCGGCAATTCTCACAAATTATGTTTCAGGAATTATTTCTCAATGGAACCGGCAACAGAATCGTGATCGCGGAATAAAGTTACCGGTTTCGGTTGAAGTGAAAATACGGGTGTTGTTCAACCCCGAACTAAAATCTCGTAACGCATTAATTCCCGGTTCGGTTGTCATGATCATGTCGATTATTGGTACATTGCTGACTTCGTTGGTAGTTGCGCGGGAATGGGAACGCGGAACAATGGAAGCCATGCTCGCCACTCCCATTCGTCCCAAAGAAATGCTCATCGGTAAACTGATTCCGTATTATATTCTTGGCATGGTTTCAACGGGCATGAGTATTTTGGTATCGGTATTTTTGTTCCAAGTTCCGTTTCGCGGCTCGGTTGGGGCGTTGTTTCTTATTTCGACAATATTTTTACTGGCGTCATTGGCAATGGGTTTTCTCATCTCCACTGTAACACGAAATCAATATCTGGCATCTTTGGGAGCATTCATGTTTGCGTTTCTTCCGAATGTCATGCTTTCTGGGGCGATTTTTGAGATTGACGCAATGCCGTTTTTGATTCGGATATTGACGTATATTTTTTCGTCGCGATATTATGTAACTTGTTTACGGACAATTTTTATGACCGGTGATATTTGGTCTCTTTTCCTTCCCAATATGGCTATCATGATGTTGATTACAATTATTTTATTTGCTGCGGTACTCGTCAATACTCCTCAACGATTAAAATAAATTCAGAACAAAAAAACGTAATTGTTTATTGTAATATATCAGTGGAATTATTATTTTTCGATTTTCATCCCAGTGGAACTCAAGAGGTAGGCAACGTTTCGCCGAAACGTTGCGTCGGTGTACTCACCGACTTGTCCCAGTTTACGGACGGAAATTAAGGACTCACTGCGTACAACACAATAGTAAGCCCAACCGTTGCGACCGTAGGTGAAAACCTTTCGGCGAAAGGTCGCCTACCTGTTAGTTGCCTACCTTTTAATTTCCAACAGTAAACCAATTCAAAAAAATTCCACTGATATATTACAAAAATGTAAAACATTACTACTGGAGTTATAAATTATGTTGATACGAATTTATCATTTGGTTATCAAGGAATTATTAACATCGCTTCGTGATCCCAAAGCGCGGCTTGTTCTGATTGTGCCGCCGCTTATTCAACTTTTTGTTTTATCGTTCACGGTAACACAAGAGGTTAAAAATATTTCACTTGGAATTTACAACAAAGATATCGGCAAAGAAGGATATTCATTGATTCAACGTTTTGAGCATTCATCGCTTGTATCGAATATTGTTGCGATTTTTAGTCAAGAGGAGATTGATTTGTTGATTAATCGGGAGGTTGTGATGGGAGTGATTGTTGTGCCGGAAGATTTTTCGCAACGGATTTATTCCGGTCAGACTGCTGAGGTTCAGATTTTGCTGGATGGTCGGCGAACAAACGCATCACAGATTGTTGCCGGTTACGCAACAAATATTATCAACACTTTTTTTAATAAATCAACAAAAAGACAAACAGAAATCAGAATGATTACACGAAACTGGTTCAATGTTAATCTTGACCCGCGAAAGACAACAGTTCCGTCGTTAATTTGTGTGTTGGCAACCGTTCTTGGTGTACTGATTGCGGGGCTTTCGATTGCAAGAGAGCGTGAAATGGGAACATTTGAACAACTTTTGGTATTACCGTTGACGCCGTTTGAAATTCTTGCCGGCAAAACAATTGCTGTCGTATTTTTGGCAACCTGTTCAGCGGTGATGATGATTGGGGCGGCGAATTTTGTTATGGATATTCCGGTTCGCGGTTCGTTTTTGTTACTAATTTTTTCAATAGATTTATTTTTGTGTTCGGTGGTTGGAGTTGGGTTATTTATAAGTTCGTTGTCCATGACGCAGCAACAAGCAATTCTTGGAGTTATTTTGGTACTTCCGACATCGGTGATGCTTTCGGGATTTACAACTCCTGTTGAAAACATGCCGGTTTGGATGCAATATATTACTGTTATCAATCCGGTACGTTGGTATTTGGTTATTGTCAAAGGCGTTTTTATGCGGGGAATGGGAATAAGCGAAGTTGCATTGAATTGTATTCCGTTGGCGTTGTTGTCAATCGTAACACTTTCCGCTGCCGCCATCATGTTCAAACGCCGTATTGAGTAAATAGGTTACAATATGGACGGAGTATCACAATTAGTTTTGGACTGGGTAACGCCGTAATTGTCCGACAAATAGCGGCAAGATAAAGTACAACAACTCAACAACTCAACTCAATTGGTAATTGGTAAATATCTATGGAGTTATTTTTTACGTTGATCGCCGAAATCGAAATTTTTGAATTTCTTTGAATTATGAAGTTTATTCAATGCGGTTTGTGTTACATTGGTATTATCCAGCAAGGTGAGATTTTCGAGTTTTGGCATTGCCAGCAACAAATCCGCAGAAGCATCCGTAATTTGTGTTGAACGAATTTTGAGGGTTTTCAGATTCGTTAATTTTGAGATTGTTTCCAATGCTTGATCGGTAATAGGAATTTCCCAGATATCGAGAGTATCAAGGTCTTTTAAGTAAACCAAATTCAGGATTCCCGCATCGGAAATCGACGCCAATTCGTTAAGATATAAACGTTTTAAGGTCGTCAGTTCCCGAAACACCTCCATTCCTGTGTCATTAATTGACGGAAGACCGCGCAATGTTAATCGGTTTAACTTCATTCCTTTTAGTTCCAAAATTCCCGACGAACCAAAACCTTGACAACGCATTATAATTAAATTGGACAGTTTTTCGAATTGGCGGATGAATTGTCCGGCGCGGTCGGTGATATTGAAATCCTGAATTTCCAGTGTTTCCAACTCTTTAACTGCTGTCAGTGCTTCCAGACCGGTATCGTCCACTGCCGGACTTAGGTGTTTCAGGCTTTTCAGTGACGGCAATGATGTGAGGTAATTCAGACCGCTGTTGCCGACCTGCATATTCGCACGAATATCCAATGTTGTTAATTTCGGTAATTCCGAAATGTCCATCATTCCAAATTCACTAAAATTACAATAATTGATAATTAGTTCCGTCAATTCCTTTAATTTAGCAATTTCTTTCAATGAATCGGCTGTCAATAAAGTATTCGATGAAATGTCCAGACTGTTCAAAGCCGGAAACGATTCTACAATTGTTTTGACGGCGTTATCGGTGATACTTGAATTTTTCAATTTCAGGTTTTTGAGTTTTTTCAATCCGGTGAGTTTGTTCACCATCGAATCATTCAACTCCCGATAATCTGCAATCAACAGAGTTTCCAAATCTGTTTGTTTGGCAAACAAATCAAACGCCTCTTCATTCAAATCCGAACTGCCAATACTAATGGATTTAACAGTTTGAGCTGGTGTCAGAGTCCATTCTCCTTTTAACTTTTCGACAAGTTCAACAACTTCTTTTCCTTCCGGTGTTGCCGGAGTTACCGAAACAGGTTTTGCCGATTCTTTGGGCGGTGATACGGGAGCTGTTGATGTTTTCTGTTCTTGTTGTTCCGGTGTTGCCGGTTCCGGACTTTTTTGGGGACAACCCGTTAAACAAAATAAAAATGTCAGTGTTAAGATAATTGAAATTGTTCGCATTGCTTTGATTGAAGGCTAAGAGTTGAAAAAAATTGAGTTTGTGTAACTAGGGAAAAATCCCTTCTGTATTCTATTTTTTGTTTGAAAGTTCAATGTAACATCTATTTTAATGAGATTCAAAATAGTGTTTATAATCTTCGCGGGCTAATCCGGCGGCACCAATGTAACCGGCATCGGAACCGAGTATCGCAAAATCAATAACAATATTTTTCGCAACCGCTTTAAATGCACGATTTTTAACTTCGTTTGTTATTTGGTTAAGAAAATGTTGTCCGAGTTGAGTGTCACGACCGCCAAAGGTCATTGCTCCGCCCAGCAAAACACACGCCGGATCAACCGTGTTTAGGAGTGAAACAATACCAAGACTGAGATATTTTGCGGTTTCCATAATAATTTCGTAGGCTAAGGAATCACCTTTTTCGGCTTCGCGGCACACGATTTTGGCGATTTCACTGAGTCGGGTTTCCGGTGAGATTCTGGAGCGGATGGAAGATTCGCGGCGGTCGGTGAGATGGATGGTTCGTCGGGCAACTCCGATTGCACTGCAATAGGCTTCGAGATGACCGCGTTGCCCGCAACCACAGAGCAAGGCATTTTCGGTGCAATCGATAACCAAATGACCACATTCTCCGCCATAACCGGTGGCACCGTCAACAGAACGTCCTTCGATAATAATTCCGCAACCAATTCCGGTTCCTAAGGTCAACAGAGCCATACTTGAGTGTCCGCTTGCCGAACCAACCCAGTATTCTCCATAAGCAGCGGCGTTGGCATCATTACAAAAGAGAACAGGAAGACCAATCAGTTTCGAAAGTTCATCGCAAATCGGAAAACCTTCCCAACTATGTAAATTAGGTGGTTGCCGAAGTTTTCGGCTTACCATATCCATTGTTCCGGGAATACCAAGCCCGAGCCCATTACAAGAAGTTTTATCAATATGCAATCGCCGGAACATATCATGAATTGCTTCGGCGATTAATTCGATTGCGGTTTGGGGATGTGGTTCTGTTCGGATCGAAATACAACTCAAATGGACACCTTCATCATTGATCGCACCGGAATCAATAGAACATCCGTAATCATCCACCAGACCGATTTTAATACTGGTTCCGCCAACATCAACTCCAATAAAAAACGGAGTTTTTGCTTCTTTGGCTGTATGCAGTAATCTTTTCTCTTCAATCATGGTTATATTGAAATTAGAGGTTACATTGTTAAATCAAACTTAACGTAAGTATTATAACCTGATATCCAAAATAAAAAAGTAACCCGATAAAATAGTTGATAGCGGAGAGTTGACAGTGAAGAGTGCCGCAAGCGGATGATGGACGGAACGGTATTACTCCACAGGCGGCACGATTCACGATTCACTAACTCTCTTTTTGTTGGCATAAATAGACGCCAACACTCCAATCATCATCACCACAATAATCACTCCCAGTGAAATCCATGTCATAATGTTTTCGATATGAAAGTAGTGAATGACCTTGATACAAAGTAATTTCACCCCGACATACGCAAGAATAATTGACAAACTCACCTGTAAATACCGGAACTTGGCAATCATCGCCGCCATAACAAAATAAAGCGACCGCAAACCAAGAATCGCAAAAACATTCGATGTAAACACAATAAAGGGGTCTTGTGTAATTGCAAAAATCGCCGGAATCGAATCAATCGCAAATATCAGGTCGTTGCTCTCCACAACCAAAAGAACCAACAACATCGGTGTACACGCCCAAACATAACCGGAAACCTTTGTTGTTTCATCTAAATGATTTGTTGATTGATTTGCCGTCTCTTTCGGAATTTTAACAAAAAAATGTTCGGCGTGATAATCGGATGTAATACGGAAAAAACGTTGTGCTAATTTGACGAGAGGATTTTTTTCGGGATGAACTTCTTCTTCTTTGTGAAAAAGCATCTTGACCGCAGTCACAAGAAGCAACAAACCAAAAATATAAAGAACCCAATCAAACATCTGAATCAGTGTTACACCAAGCAAAATCATAACGCCGCGCAACAGCAATGCCCCAAAAATGCCCCAAAATAAAACACGGTGTTGGTAAAGACGTGGAACACCAAAAAACGAAAACACCATTCCAATTACAAAAATATTGTCCAGACTGAGCGATTTTTCGATGAGATAACCGGTAAAAAACATTTTTGCCGCTTCTATTCCATTGAGATTCATTCCGCTGAGAACTGTTTTTCCATGACCGATACCGAAAAGATGGTTCTCGTACAGGAAATAGATTCCGACATTGAACATCAAGGCAAGTACAACCCAAAGGCTTGTCCAACCAAGTGATTCCCGAATACCCGGAATGTGTGCCTTCCGATGGAACACTCCCAAGTCAAGAAACAACAGGAATATAATCAACACAATAAATCCAACCCAAAGCCCCAATATACTCATTAAAAAAACCTCTAAAACTTCATAATAATTTATGTTAATTTTGTAATAGAACTATTGATACTGTAAAAAATTAACATGGATTTGTCAAGTGAGCAACAAAGTTATATCGAATAGTTGATAGTTGATAGTGCCGCAAGCGGAGTAATATCGGAACGGTAGTAATTCCGCTTGCGAACCTTATTTTCACCCAATTTTCTTAACAAAACAACCTCAGTAGCAAAATGGATAAAATAAATAATAACCTCATTAGAGTTCGTACATAAATAAAGTATCAATTTTAATTTATTATTTTTTATTGATATATTACAAAAAAAACGAGTTTTTAGAAGTTCCCGTATGTTTGAGTTTATTGTACAATAGGTTTAATAGTATTACATCCGATTTTTTTTAGTTCGGTTTGGAGTTTGATAAATGTTTCGTTATCAGGATATGTTCCGACGATTGCACCGCCGCTTCCGGCGAATTTCGCCGAACAACCACAAGAACGCGCTGTTTCAACCATTAAAATATGTTCTTTGGGTAGTTGGCAAATGGAACAGCGAAGATCAAAATTTTGATCGAATAAACGGTTTAATTGTTCCGGTTTTTTATCGAGCAGTAATTCGCGTACCTGATTGGTTAAATCGGCAAATATTTTCATGGCATTAACCACCGCAGGTTCGCCCTGATCATACCGAAAACGTAGATTATTATGAAAAATTTCTGTTGGTTCGCCGAACTCTGTTGAATACGAAAGATAAAGCGGCGGAAGTAATGCAGTTGGAATAATTTCATATTCACCGCGAACAAAACCGTCATCAATTTTCATAACATCTTTGGCAAAATTCATATAGACACAACCTTCGTAAACCTGAGCAACCCGATCCTGAAGACCTGCCATAATACCAAGTTGATCGCGTTCAATCGACAACACCAACGAAGGTAAAATCGGTTTGGGAACAACAATACCGTAAAAATCCATGAGTGCACGCAATGTTGCAACAACAATGGCACTGGAACCTGCCATACCGACTTGACGAGGAATTGTTGTTTCGTAGCGGATGGAGAAGTTCCGGTTGTGTAACGACAAACCGCGTTGTGTACAATATTCGGCGAAGCCGTTGATGGCGGCTTTAACGAGTCGGATTCCGCCGTAATAACCATGCAACCGGACATCTTTTGCCAAATCATGAATGGACTGAAAAATACTTTCATCGTTTAGGCTGGGCACAATTTCAAGCCGATCCCATTCGTAGAGAGTCACCTGAGCCCAAAAATTTTTCACAATCACCGCAATTGTTTTGCCATGATAACCGTCTGACGGATTACCAATCAATCCGGCACGGGCATAAGCGCGTTGTCGTATAATCTCCATAACGTTAAGAAAACAAAGTCAATAAACAAATAAAATTTTTGTAATAATTCAGTGGAATTTTCCAAAACGTATTTTAACAGTTTCCGCAAACCTCATTTTCACCTAATTTTTCCGAACAAAACAACCTCAGTAGCAATAAATCCTACAAAAAACAACCTCATTACCTCATTATTCGTTTACGTTTTTAATGAGGTTGATAGGAGAGAAAATCATGGGCTACTGAGGTTGTTTTGTTAAGAAAATTAGGTTGAAAATGAGGTTATTTGTCCAA
>JAITBS010000185.1 GCA_031283515.1 Planctomycetaceae bacterium | reverse complement strand
CACTGATATATTACAAAAAATATACTTTATGCGAAACACTGATTATGTTGCTCTTTCAGGGCGAAAGAAAATATTAACCAATTTGAGACAATGAGAAGGATAACATGTTGAAAGTAGTTCATCTGACGGCATCTCCTTTTTTTGGCGGACCGGAACGCGTGATTCTTGACGTGATTCGGACTCAGTCGGAATTGAAATTCGATATTGAGAATCGAGTTCTTTCGTTTCGGGAACAAGGCGGGTGTGAAGCGTTGATTCACGAACTGAGTCAAGCCGGATTTAATGGAACTATTTTAGAACACGATATGCCTCATCTTGTTGCGGCTTACAAGGATTTGGTGCATTTTTTTCGTTGCGAAAAAACAAATTTGGTCTGTGCGCACGGTCATAAATCACGATTACTGGGTTGGTTAGCGGCATATCGGGTTGGGATTCCTGTTGTTGGTGTTTCGCATGGTTGGACATGGCAGGACTGGAAAACCTCTTTGTATGAACGTTTGGATCAATGGGTTCACCACCGAATGGACAAAGTCGTTTGTGTTTCGCAAGGGCAAGCCGATAAAGTCATTCGAACCGGAACTCCGAAAAAAAACGTAACCGTAATTCATAATGCGATTAATCCGTTACGTTTTAGTGAAACACCGGATTTTGGTTACCGTCAACAACTTCAGGGATTTTTCGGAACAGTACCGAAGTGGATTATTGGAGCGGCGGGACGTTTGAGTCCGGAAAAAGGGTTCGATATTTTGGTGGAGGCTGTTCGGCATGTTGTTGAGGAAACGCCGGAACTTTCTTTTGGAATTGTGTTGTTTGGCGAAGGTTTTTTGCGGGAATCACTTCAAAACCAAATTGATCATGCCGGACTTGCCAATCGTTTTAAGATGGTTGGTTTTACGCCGGAACTGGACAAATTTTTACCGTATTTTGATCTTTTTGTTCAATCGTCGCGGACGGAAGGTTTTCCGTGCGTTAATCTTGAAGCGATGGCGGCGGGAGTTCCGGTTCTGGCGACAGCGGTTGGCGGTGTGCCGGAACAAATTATTTCCGGTGAAACCGGTCTTCTCGTTCCGCCCAATGACCCCATCTCTTTGGCAACGGGTTTGCGGCAACTCCTCGAAAACGAAGCACTTCGCCGGTTGTTTGCCGAACAAGGAAAACAGAAAACGCTCACAGAATTTACCTGCCAAAAACAAGCCGAAAAATATTGGGAACTCTTTCAATGTTTATGTTCTCTTAATCGTTATCGTCAATAATGATACTTTGGGTAGTCATATATTTTTTGTATTCATTATTTTAATGTTGTAACAATTTATATTAAACAATTCCCATCGTGTTAGCAAATTCCAATGGTGGTAGGCAGCCTTTCGCCGAAAGGTCGGTCAGCGATATCAGCAATAACCGGCTTGCCCCTGTTTACAGCGGAGCGAAGGTTTGTACACCATAATATCGCAACGTAAATCGTTAAGAAAATTTAAACATAAAAAATAGGATTCCACAAAATATGTCAACAGAATAATTGTTGTAAAAATAAATATGATATATTTTATCAGATAAACAACGACATATCTGATTCTTCTGCAAACGTGAGCATTGCAGCGGCTCCGCCTAATTTTACGCCGTCAATTAACTCTTCCGGTTTGATTCCCATCACGTCCATACTCATCGAACACGCAATAAATTCAACCCCCAAATCCCGCGCCGATTCTATCAACTCCTCAAGACTATTAACATTTTTCCGTTTCATAATTCCACGAATCAGTTTTATACCAAGTCCGCCCATATTCATTTTTGAAAGTGATAATTTCTTTGATCCGCACGGCATCATCCAACCAAATATTCGTGATAAAAAATCCTTGCGAACTACAACCTTTTCCGGTTTACGAATAACATTAAGTCCCCAAAATGTAAAGAAAATACTGACCTTTCGTCCCAACGCCGCCGCCGCATTTGCCATAATAAATACCGCTATCGCCTTGTCAAAATCTCCCGAAAATAAAATAAAATTCTTACTGTGCCGGTCTATTTGTTGTAACTTTTCGTCACCAGAATATTTTCCTTTTTTTATCTTTGAAACAAAAATACCTTTGTCGTTTGTCACATCTAATAAAGTGTTACCGGTACTTCGGCAAAATCCTTCAACATCGCTGGCAAATGCAGAATCTGTTGTTCTAATTTCGATTACATCGCCTTCATTGGCAGAATTAGTTGCCGATGAAAGTTTCATAATTGGACCCGGACATTGCAACCCACAAGCGTCAATCTTGATCGTTTTGCCATTCAACAAATCGTCCGGTTGTAGAAACGGATTCGTGGATTGTTGAACGCCGGAATGTTTTTCACTATGAATAACCGTTTTGAGTTGCGGCTTAGTTTTTGTTCCGAAAATTGAACGCCAAAGCCGATAGCCGCCGCTCAAATTATAGGCATCAAAACCATTTTGTACTAAAATTCTTGTTGCCGTATAACCACGAACACCAACCTGACATGTAATATAAATCTTTTTTGTTTTATCAAGTTCGTTAAGCCGCTCACGTAATTCATCAACAGGAATATTGATAAAACCGTCAATATGTCCATTGTTAAACTCAACCGGAGTGCGAACATCCAATAACGTTATATTATCCGTCTTCTGTAAATCCGTAACATCATGCCAATGAAATATTTTAACTTTACCCGTGAGAATATTTTCGATAACAAATCCAGCCATATTAACAGGGTCTTTGGCAGACGAATAAGGCGGTGCGTAACATAATTCAAGCCGTGTAAGATCATACGCTGTCATTTTTCCGCGAATCGCCGTCGCCAACACATCACAACGTTTATCAACGCCGTCATAACCGGTTATTTGCGTACCAAGTAATTTTCCGGTTGGGCATTCAAAAATAATCTTGATCGACATATTTGTTGCGCCGGGATAATAACTTGCGTGATTTGTTGACCAGAGAAACACTTTTTCGTACTTCAATCCGTTCTTTTTTGCAACAGTTTCCGTAATTCCTGTTGATGCCGCTGTCATATCAAATACCCGCAAAATCGCCGAACCTTGTGTTCCGGAATACCGCGAATCAATTCCGCAAATTTGATCGGCAACAATACGTCCTTGTTTATTGGCAGGACCGGCAAGCGGAATATAAACCGGTTGCTCCGTAACAGAATCAATCACAGAGACTGCATCGCCAACAGCATAAATATCAGGGTCTGACGTTTGCATCGTTTCCGCAACTACAATTGCTCCTCGCGAAGTAAGATTAAGTCCGGCGTCTTGGGCAAGCGAACTGTCCGGTTGAACACCGATTGCAAAAATTAACATGTCTGTAACAATTTCACCGTCACGATTAAGTGAAACGTTTAAGCGTCCGTTTTTTTCGGTGAATGACTGTACTTCGTGATTCAGTAACAGCCGAACATTTTTGCTCTCAATATGACGGTGAACATCGCAAGCCATGTCATAATCAAACGCCGGCAATACGTGATCGCTGCGTTGTACAATAATGACTTCCAATCCCGCACGATGTAAATTCTCCGCCATCTCAAGACCGATATAACCGCCGCCAACAATTACCGCATTTTGCGGATTTTTTGCATCAATAAATTCTTTAATTCGATACGTATCGGGAATAGTTCGAATCGTGAAAATGCGATCAGATTGACATTCATCGGGAGCAATTGGTTTCGCACCGGTTGAAAGGATCAATTTGTCGTAATTTTCGTTATAACTTTCATTGGTTTGAAGATTTTTGACGGACACGGTTTTATTGTTACGGTTGATGGCGGCAACTTCATGCCGGACTCGAACATCGATATTGTAACGTGATTTGAAAGACTTTGGTGTTTGCAGCAGCAAAGCCGATTTTTCGGTGATTTCTCCTCCGATATAATAGGGAAGTCCGCAGTTGGCAAATGAGATAAATTCACCGCGTTCGAAGATAATAATTTCTGCTGTTTCCGAAAGCCTACGAAGTCTTGCCGCCGCAGATGCTCCGCCGGCAACTCCGCCAACAATCAAAATTTTCTGTGTTTGTTTCATAATTTATTCTATTTTATTTCTCATAATATTTGAAAGTTCTTTTAATGGTTACGGTTTTCAGTTTACCGCTGAAAATCACAAGGTCATTGTCTATTTTTAGTCCGCAGATTACACCGATTTTCGCCGATTTTTCAAAAGTCTTAGGAAGTTAATTATTGTTTTATTTTTGTGTTAAAATTCATCGGTTGTGAACACGGATTGAATTTGTTTACGATATTGGTGAGGAGTCATACTGCATTCACGGCGGAACGCTTGGATAAAGTAATCTGTTGTTGCGAATCCGGTTTTGGCAGCAATTGCGGAGAGAGAAAACATCGTTTCCCGTAACAACCGTTTTGCTCGATCCATTCGTGTTCGCATGATTTCTTTTTCGACGGAATGCCCGATTTTGTTTCGGAAACGTCGTTGCAAGGTACTGCGTGAAATACCGGACACTTCGGCAATTTGATCAACAGAAATATTTCGTACGGCATTATCCCGAAGAAAACGAACCGCAATAGCAACTTCTTTATCGGGTAATGCCACCACATCTGTTGATTGTCGGGCGATCACGCCAACCGGTGAAATGAGGATTGGTGATTGTTGTACTGTTTCGCCTTTCATTTTCTGAGCCAGGCGTTCCGCTGCAACATAACCGATACGGAATCCGTTCAAATCAACACTTGAAAGCGGAGGATTTAAGATGTTACAGAGCAGTGTATCGTTTGTTGTTCCAAGAATTGCCGCTTCACCGGGAACTTGAATTCCGGCACGGCGGCAACCTTCCAAAAGACGAATCGCCAACGCATCACTTACTGCCCATATTGCAACAGGTTTTGGTAAACTACGTAACCAACGTTGCATCATCAAATCATATTTTGGTTCCCAAATCGGATAAAAAACACGCCGTCCTTTTCCGGCTTGAACAAAAAGATGAGTTTGACCGTTGTGTTTTCGAACTTCACGAATCCATGCTTCTTGACGGAGTTGAGACCACCAAGCGTTGCCGATTGCAAAGAAACCAAAATCAGTGAAACCCGATTGAAGAAAGTGATCGACCACCAAACGGGCAACTTCATCCTCATTACTCCGAATTTCCGGAACAATTTGTTGACCATTGCCTAACAGTTCGACAAGAGGTATTGCGAGACGATGCAATGTTCGTGCGACGGCAAACGATGTTGTTCGGGAAATGATGCCGTCGCCTTTCCAATCTTGTAACCAAGACGGAGTCGATTCAAGCAACCCGCGATCTTCAACATGAACATTCCAGTCATCATGTTCGAGAATATAATGTGAAATTCCCTGAAGTAATCCGCGGCCAAAGGCACGAGATGTTTCAATAATTAAAAGAACATTCTTTTTACGTTTCATCATTCCTGATTTATGCTTCTTTTAGTATTTAAAGAAATCAGCAAAAATCAGCAAAAAACGGCGGAATTTGCGGACTAAAAATCCACAAACTAAAACTCCGTATTCATTGCGGACTTTGTTGATCTAAAAATAGGAAGTTCTTGTGTGAGTCGTTGTATTGTTTTGTTAAAAATGTTACCTGTAGCGGTAATTTGAAAACGTCTTGCGGTGTTGCCGGTTATTTCGATTTGGATTTCCAACCGCTCTTTCGGCAACACCGCCGGATATTTGTCCGCCCACTCAATAAATGTTACTCCATTTCCTTCAAAATAATCGTCGGGACTGAGTTGTCGAAATTCTTCTTCATTGGTTAAGCGGTAGGTGTCAAAATGATAAATGGGTCGTTTACCGTCGTATTCATGGAGCAGTACAAAAGTCGGACTCGATACAATACCTTCTTCTATTCCCGAATAATGCGCAACAGATTGTACGAGTCGGGTTTTTCCAGAGCCGAGTGTTCCCATCAACGCCACAACAGAACCATCAGGAAGTGTTTCGGCTAAAAGACGCCCCAAATAATCAGTTGCCGATAAATCCGAAACATCAATAATTAATTCGGTCATAGATTTTAATTCTGTCGATTCCACAAATTACCTTAAATCACTTTCACTTACCCATTGCTCAGTCTTCGGTTCGTTCTTGGTTTCGTCTGAATCATTCCTAACCCGAATACAGTGTACCAAAACAAAACGGCATCGGCAAGAACCAAAATGTAATAGGGAATCTCTAAAAATTATTTTAAACCACAGAGAACACAGAGAACACAGAGAGAATTTTAATTGGAATCAAAACATAATGTAATATATCAGTGGAATTTTTTTAGAACACGAAACACACAAAAAAACACGAAATACACGAAATTTGTAATATTTCAGTGGAATTTTTGTTTTTCGATTTTCACCCCGAAAGGGGTGTGATTTTAAAAATCGAAGGTATGATTCGGATGGTCAAGTGCAAGGGTTCTGGGACAACGATTGACAAAATTCATCAGAAAAAGTGTCCCACGAACCCTTGCACTTGACCATTAAATAATGAAAATGAAAATAAATGAATGAATCTTTTAATCGGCGTGAATTTTGTAGTTATGGTGCTGTTGCATCCGACTTGGTCATTCCGTAAAATTTGTTTTGCGAAAACAAACGACATATTCGGCAAAGAATCGCCGTTTCGGAATTTAGCGGTGAAATTGGCAGTCGCTAAAGTTGAGACCAAGCAATTGTCTCTTTCACCTAGTGATGTCCGGTTGTCGGGATTTGTTGAGAATAATATTCAAAATTCAATTAAACATTGGGGCATCTCTAAAAATTCAAATTTTTCGGAACAGGTTGTTGAATTTTGATTTTTTGTTATGATGTTGTGATAGTGTGTCTTGTGTATTTTTTTTCAGCGTCTTGATATTTACGTTTGGCGTTGGTGTCAGTATTTTTGTTATCTCCTCTTGCAAAAACTACCGGAGGAACAGAACGATGCGGAAAAATTTTCGCCGATAAAAACGATCCAGATTATCAAAAGATTTTATCAACTTTTGAACCGATAACTCAATCGATCAAACAAAATCCAAGAATTGACATGCCCAACGGCAAACCAAAACCAAACGTCTGCCGATTGACAGATTAAAACAAAAAAAAGAATTATCGTTACAAAAATTAAAATATTATGGTTAAGAAATCAGTAAAACAATCCGATCCTAAGCGATTGCCTTATGGTAATGCTGATTTTAATAGTATTCGCACGGAGAATAATTATGTCTATGTTGATAAGACTCGTTTTATTGAAATACTTGAAAAAGAAGGCGCGAAAAGCAAAATATTTATTCGTCCGCGACGTTTCGGCAAGAGTTTATTTCTCTCCATGCTCGATTATTATTACGATATAAACTACAAGAAAAAATTTAAGCAACTATTCGGAGATTTGTATATCGGTAAAAATCCAACGTCTCAGCGGAATAGTTACGTCGTGATGGGATTCAATTTTTCTGGAATTAACACTACAAGCATTGAAGCATTTCAAGATTCTTTTTTCAACTCTATTCGTAATACGGTTTGTAGATTTCTTGATAAACATGCAAATATTTTTCCCGACGCTATCAATGCGAGCAATCAAATTAACAATCCTGAATATCCTGTTTTTTCAGCTTTAGATTGGTCTTTTAGAATTGCCGCTAAGTCTGATATAAGAATATTTGTCATAATCGACGAGTACGATCATTTTGCGAATGATTTAATTGCGTTGGATTCAATTTTCGGCGAGGGTTTTTACAAAAAAGTAATCAACGCCAACGGACTTGTCCGCGACTTTTATGAGAAACTCAAAGCCGGTTCTGATTCTGGAATAATTGCTAATACGTTTATTACGGGCATTTCTCCGGTAATGCTGGACGATTTGACAAGCGGTTACAATATCACGGACAACATTACGCTTGACTTTCAGTACAACGAAATGTTAGGATTCACTCAAGACGAAGTAAATATGATTATGCAAGCTGTCAATATTGAAGCAAATCAAATCAATATTGACATGAAAAGTTATTACAACGGTTATATATTTAATAGAAAAGCAAAA
>JAITBS010000178.1 GCA_031283515.1 Planctomycetaceae bacterium | reverse complement strand
CACTATTCACTATAAACTATTCACTATTAACTTCCCACATACGTTTGGTCTTGTCCGATTTTGTAGCAACAATCGGAATCGGATTCCAAAGGGTCACCGGTAAGAGCGAATGCTCTTGCCCGACTGCCGCCGCAAACAAACCGGTATTCGCAATAACCACAATTGCCTTTGTAACAATCTGGATTTTGTAATGACTTAAAGATTGGGTGTTTTTGGTAAATTTCAACAACAGAATTTTCAGGAAACCGCCCGCAATCCAAAGGTAAAAATCCGGCAGGAAAAATATGTCCGGTATTCGAAACAAACATAATTCCACGCCCATCGGTAACTCCAAGCGGTGCACGATGTTGTGTTCTGGAAAATGTTTCGGGATTTTTCGTATCTTCTTTTGCAAACCGGAATGGTCTTGGTACATCCAGAGGATTACCGCCTTGCCGTAACACAAAACGCCGGTAATGCGGTGCTTCGGTGGTTTTAATAGCGAATGGTTTTTTGTTGGCGTGGTGCCAAAGTTTTGCAAAAGCGATTTCGTATTCTTCGGGATGAATTCGTTCCTCTTCGATGCCGCGTCCGACCGGAACCAAAAAAAAGACCGACCACATCATCACACCACCAAATCGAGTTAAAAATTCCGCCATCTCGTCAATAAGTTCAAAATTCCGGCGTGTAATCGTGGTATTGACCTGAACCGGAATACCTAATGATTTTGCGATTTCGAGCATTTCCTGAGTTTTTTCAAAAGAACCATCAAGACCACGAAAAGAATCGTGAACGGCGGCATTGGGCGCGTCGAGGGAAATACCGAATGCCTGAACACCAACCGATTGAGCTTTTTCAAAAGCGTCACGAGTTGCCAGTGGAGTTGCCGAAGGAGTGAGCGCAACTGTTAAACCGGATTTTACCGCATGATCGATCAGTTGGAAAAGATCAGAGCGTTTCAAAGGATCACCGCCGGTAAACACCAAATGGGGTTTACGCGGAAATGACACCACCTGATCAATCAACCGAAGTGCGTTTTCCGTCGATAATTCATCATGAGCCGCCTGAGCCTGAGCCGAAGCACGACAATGTTTACAAACAAGATCACAGGCTTGTGTGACTTCGTAATAAAACATCAATGGACTAATTTCAAAATCCTCTTTAGAATAAGGTTTATGTTGCACGTGATTTTTTGTAATATTTTAGCGGTTTTATTATGTTGATAATATTTCAATGGAATTTTCGTAACGATTCCAATTTACATAAGGTTAGGCAATTCTTGGTTGTTCCTGTTTACTTTCGTATTTGTACTGTTGTTGTAAACTCCTTTTTACAAATGGCTTACAAAGATACATCCTAACATGTTCGGCAAGATATTACAAGACCTATTTGGCTCACCTTACCTGAACGGACGATTGTAAGAGTCATTACTTGATCAATGTGTACACACAGCAATTCATACACAAAAATAGAGTAAGGAATTGATGAAACGTTTAATTATACTCATCACCCTGACACTTCGGTTTTCGTTTTTTGGCAAGATAAACAGAATTTACAGGATTAAATAAAAGACACAAAAATTCTGCTCTTACAATGCCGAATTTTAAAGCACAATGAGTGTATTCAGTAATCATAAATATAATTGGCAAGAGTTGCATTTCCGAGATGGTTGCAAACATCTTGAACGGTTTCAATCGGCGTCCCTTTTTCGGAACTCAAAATGACTTTGACATAGTGATTGGGTCTTCCTACAAGAAAATTATCCAATGTTTTTGCCAATTCTTCAATATTAATGGGTTGGTTATTTAACGTCAATTTTTTGTTATTCAAAACATTAATTTGAACAAAGATTTCCTTTTTGTTTTCGGTTTCGCGGAGAACTTGGTCGATGGAAACAGGAACACCTTTTATTTTACTTTGTTCGGCGGCTTCCATGAAAGCAATGATTTCGATAGTTTCCTGCGGATCAATGGGAGCCAGACCTGTTTTGAAAAATCGTGCGATTTCTTCGACAAGCGGTTTATAACCTTCGTAAGATCCGGCGTCGGCAATACCCTTATCGCCAAAGACGACCGCTCCATATCCGGTTTTACCGGTTCGGATTCCGCGAAAAGTTCCGATTCGTCCGTCTTTCCAGGTTCCTGTAACGAGTTCGGTTCCCTCAGTTTGGATTCGCATAACGGATTCGCAACCTGTTCCCATAATAGTGAAAAGTGTTTCGACACCGTGAATACCGTACCAAAACAAATCAGGATGTTTATCGTTGAGCGAACACGGACTCCAAACATCACAACCAATCACATGCCCCGCCGAAGATTCCCCTTTCCGTGCTTGCTGAAAACCGGAAGAAAAACGAAGTGAAGAAGCCGAAAAAATCGCCGCTTTTTTCTCCTGCGCCAAACGGAAAATCGTCAAAACATCGGCAAGCGAAGCCGCCATCGGTTTATCAATAAAAAGCGGTTTTCCGGAATTGATAACCGGTTTGGCTTGTTCCAGATGTGGTCGTCCGTCAACACTTTCGAGTAATACACCATCGACATTGGGCAACATAGATTCAATTGTCTTGTACAATGGAATTCCTTGTTTTTCCAATTCATCGGCATATTGCCTAAGCCGGTTCCAACTTCCCATGTTATCCGGCATTCCGCCGGGGTAAGCCGCAACAATCTTAAAACCATTGCATGGTTCCGAAACATTAGGATCATTCAAAATTTTGACAAACGCCGGAACATGTGAAGTTGTTGTACCGATGATGCCGAGACGAAAAAAATCATCGCCCAAAATACCAGTAACGAAACCATTAAAAAACAACAAAACACAAACAACAAAACCAAAAAATCTTGACATCATAGAACTAAATAGGTTAGAAGGAATTAGGAATTATAAGGAAAATCACTAAATTTTCTTTTATAATAATTTTCTATTCCGATCAAGTCAAGAGATAGAGGATTTTGGCTTGCGTATATACAAGGGAGCATTCCCATTCCGTGTCGATTTTTGATATTTTATCAATCTTTGTAATATATCTGTTGCCTATTTATTTTTCAATCTTCACCCCAGTGGAACTCCAAAGGCAGTCAACGTTTTGAATCCGCGTGCGAACTATCCACTATCAACTCTCCACTCTCAACTACCAACTGATCTATTACGAAACACTTAGAAAATTCGCTAAAATCGGAATTTTTTCTTTTTTTTTGAATAAATTCACTAAAGTTTTACGAATATAGTTGACAATCTTAGCAGTTCGGTATAGACTGGGTATAAGTTAATTGAATTGCGCCACTCAAGAGGAAGTTTTTTGACGAACTCTTGAGAATGATTTTTTTCACTGTTTTTTCTAAATTGGATTCTGAATTGGACAGTGAACAACATCGAGACGCTTCCTAAGAGATATTTTTAAGACAACGAGCCTGC
>JAITBS010000176.1 GCA_031283515.1 Planctomycetaceae bacterium | reverse complement strand
ATGCCGCATACAGGCAACACGTTAATAATTAATGTAACTTGTAATATATCAGCGGAATTATTGTTTTTACGCATTATTCAGTTCTTCCTCGTCCTGAAAGGACAATAGAAGCCAGCCCTACCCAACGGGTAGGGTTACACAATCATCATCAACAATTTCGCCCCGAAGGAGCAGTTGTTAGTTAATAGTGGATAGTGAATAGTTAATAGTGGATAGTGAATAGTTAATAGTGGCGCAAGCGGATTATTACCAAAACGGTATTACTCCACATGTGACACTATTCACTATCAACTCTCCACTATTCCCGTTGCCCTTTCAGGGCGTTGGGTTGAAGAGGAGTTTTTACCCACCCCGTTGGGGCGGGTTATAATCCTGACGCCCCTATCGGGGCTAATAGGAAAAACAAAAATTCCACTGATAGATTACTCGTTTTCTTACTCATTTAATGAGGTTGGTTAATAGTTATGAGTTAATAGTGTCGCAAGCGGATTATTACCAAAACGGTATTACTCCGCGTGCGAACTATTCACTATTCACTCATAACTATTAACTAACAACTATTCACTATCAACTATTTTCCGTAACACATCATTCCAACCGGATACTTTCCAACTCCACCGTAACACCAGACGACATCACCGGATCAAAACGCAATTCGGTAATTCGACCACTCCAGTTCGCATTTTGGGACAGATCAAGCGAATAATCCGCAAAATTTTCGGAAGGATAAACAGTAGTTTCCACTTTAGTGTTTTCGTTGAAATCTTGGGTTGTTTCTGTCTTCCAGAAAAATTGGAGACGTTCATTTTTGGTAGAAGTTGTTTTCATCCGAATAACAACGTTGCGAAAATTCATCGCCGAAGTTCGTTTTTGTAAAACACTAATTGCCGGATCATTAGTTGTTGTTTCAAAACGGAGACGATTATTTTCGATGCGAAAATCTTTGAGATTCATCATTGGTTTCCAATGTTGATAACTATTTTCGATTCGGCTTGCCGGATTATCGTCTATAAAATTCCATGACGTTCGGTTTTCGAACATTTTTTTCGGCATGTCATACGTACCCAAACCAATATCCGATGGAATTAAGTCCTCGTGTTGCTCAGAAGCATCGGAAAAAACACGGCGAACTGCGTCAAGATAACCGAAACCATATTCCCGGTAAGGTGCAATATAATGACCTTCACTCCATTCGTTCCAATTATCGAGAATAATCATTTTACTGCCGAGTTCGTTTTTTGAAATATTTGTTTCGACAAATTCCTTCCCTTTTCGGAGTAATGTTTCAAAATCGTTGGGCGGAAGTTTCCAGAGAGAACCTTCGTCACTCCAACCGCTCCATGCCTGCGATAACGTAACAACTTGCGGAATAATACCGTGCATTTCCTGCGTTTTCCGAATATAATTTAATTGTGTTTCAATAACGATATTCGGCGGCGGACTGTTTGGAACATACCAGCAATAAGCGAATGTATAATCGAGCCCCAAATTTTTGTATCGATTAAGAACATTCGGATCGGTTCCGCGATATTCCCCTAAAAGATATAAACCATCAAAACCGGCTTTTTTACAACCTTCACGCATCATTTCCAATGCAGCTTTTGCCTTGTCGTCACCGCCGAGATCAGAAGAAACAACCTCTGGCCGGTAAATAAACAAAACCGGTTTGTTATCAATTTTGAGATAGTTTTCACGCTTAAAAAATTTTTCGATCCAATAAGGTAAAAGATTTTCCATGAGGTCTTTTTCATCGGCGATACCGGAATGACCTTTTGATTGGTTTTCCCACATTATCGTAAATTTCATCATGTTACCATATTTTGACTTAAACAGGGCATTGTCGAATACGCTTTTTTCAAATTTTGTTTCAACATTTTTACCTTGACTTGTCCGGTACCAGCAATAGATAAAAAATGAAACACCGTGTTCTATTGCCCATTTTGTTTCCCAATCTGCGATTTCGGGATTATCTTGAGAATAAATTCCGAGAGCCGGAGTACGTTCCTGATGTTTATTCACAACCTGATTCCAAAGATTGGCGTGTTCTCTTTCCCAAAGCGGACAATTGTGAGCTCCAACAAGAATTTTTGTTGCAACCGGTTTGGGAATAGGAATTGAATTGAGTTTCTCAATGTTACGCGGCGGCAAAACAATTTGAGAAATAGTTATTTTTTGTAGCATTTTATCACCGGTGAAGAGTTCTAGTGTAAACTCTTTTTGTCCCGGTGCCGCACAGACAACTTCCCAAACATGTTTCGGAAAACCGTCGCTGGATTTAGAAATTTCTGTTTCTTTGAATTGGGTTCCGTCGTTCGGAACAATCAATCGGCAACGATATTCTGTTTTGAGAATATCTTCAATTACCGCCGTAAAATGAAACGGACGTTCAGCTCGAATGATTGGGCAATCCGATTGAAAACTGTTTTCCCGAATCACCGGTTCCTCTGCAGAAACAAAATTGATTGAACTGATTGAAAGGAAAAACAGAATGGTCAAAAAAATTAATAATTGTTTAGTCATTGTATTTTGTAAAAATGGTAAAAGGGTAATAATAAATTG
>JAITBS010000173.1 GCA_031283515.1 Planctomycetaceae bacterium | reverse complement strand
GAAATCAATCTTACTTAATTACTTGTGGGAATCTCTAAAAATTAATTTTAACCACAGAGAACGCAGAGAAAATTTTAATTTGAATCAAAATATCATTTAAATTTATTAAAGTAAAAATGAGAGATTTAAATCAAAATTGTAATTTTTTAAAAATATTCTCTCAGTGAACTCTGTGTCCTTTGTGGTTAATAAAAAACGAATTTTTAGAAGTTCCCTTAATATCAATACCACCAGACTTTAACTCGCAACAACGAATTTAATACGTTTTATTTTTTCTTCGGCAAGAGCTGTTTGGAGTTTGGCAAGGAGTTCTGATTGGCGGAACGAAAGTTCCTGAACAAAAGCGTGATGTGGTACCGCGATTTCGAGAACTCTCGATTTGAGACCAACAACCCGTGTTACCGATCCATACGGTTCGCCAACCGTTTCACGCCAGATTCGAGTAATTTGTTCGAAATTTCGTTGCTTTTGGAGTCCGTACTTTGCAATCAGTTGGGGCAAAACTTCTGCAACATGAATCGCTCCAATATTCGGTGAGGAAGGAAATCCGGTTTTCCTTTTCGCGGAACGCTTTTTCATAAGCAATTGATGACATAATTGAGTGTAAACCAAAAAAAGGAACGGCTTCATGGGAAACCGTTCCTCTGATAGAAAATTAACAACAACCTCTTAACGAATTATTTGTTTTCGTCGATAGCGTTTTATTAAAGGAACAAAACCTGCAAGACTTGTTCCTATAATAAGTAAAGTTGCCGGTTCAGGTGTTGTGGGATTAGCGGGCGGATTACCTCCTTCTTCTGAAGTAGGCGGCATATTATTAGTATAATACGGTGCGTCACCCCGAGTCTGAGGATTCGAAGGAGTTGCTGCTTTCGCATCCAAAATGGGTTGAGCATCCTCCGTGAAAGAAACCGGTGTTGATTCCAGTTCGGGAGTTGGTTGTTGATCTTCCAAATAACTTCCATTCTGACCAGTACCATTCTGCGGATTCATGGCACAATTTCCTGATGACGCTTGATCCTCGCCGGTGTCTTCCAGATCGAAGGTCATTGCGTCTCCCGAAGGACTCGTATATTCAGGAGATTTACTGCCGCTGCTGTCAAAGTCTGCAAATACAAACCCTGAAAGTCCCACCACCAGGACTATCACTAAACCAATTGCTTTCAATTTAAGGTGTTTCATCTTTGCCTCCTGATATTTTGAAATATCAAAAAAACTATTAAAAAAATTTACCAAAACAATTTACCAAAACAATTTACCAAAACAATTTGCCAAAACAATTTGCCAAAACAACTTGAATCTATTGTAAACAGAGATAAGAAAAAAGTAAACTATTTTTTTTCATTTTTTCAAATTATTTTAAATGAAATTTACAATTCAAATCTCTACTACCAAAATTATCCAATCATCCAAAATTAAAAACCTTCTTAATAGTACGCAATTTTTGCGCCTTCAATCTTTTTTTAATAAATATTTTTATAGATATTTATAACGTATTGATATTAAAGAGGTTAAATCTTTTTTATCACGAATTTGGCAAGCAATAAACCATTCTATTGAAGAACAACAAACAATTGAGTGATGTAAAAAGATACACTGTCTTATAATAAAATGGTAAATATGTTTATTTTTGATAATATCTGGATTGATGGATTATTTGGGCTGTATCCCTAAAAAAATTCCGCTGAAATAGTACATAAATTTTAAATTTGAGAAAAGGTCGTTAGCCATATTAATCGGTTAATATTTCTCTGAATAATGCAAATATTTTGTAAGTATTCAAAGGAATTACTGAATACTACCAAAATCCAACCTCCAAAAAATGTGAAATAACCGCCTTCACAGTAAACGCGGGAATGCAGGAATAACGCATGTCATTGTCTATTTTATTAACGGTTCGAATACATTTCAAAAGTCCGCAGATGACGCAGATGTTCGCAGATTATTTTAAAACATTTATTGAAATGCAATAAAATTGGTAATATATCAGTGTAATATTTTTGAATTTGTTTACAGTTGGAAATTACAAGGTAGGCAACTAACAGGTAGGCAACCTTTCGCCGAAGGGGGTTGTGTTTTCATTGCTCATTGGTAATTCCATGAGCAAATTTGAAATTCGCTTGTTTCATAAGTCTTTACTGTATTTAGAGTTATAAAAGTGTTTCGGATGTTTTTGTTTTTGAGTTTTGCCCTAGTGCCTTGTTAGTCTTTAATTTTAGGATACAGTGCATTTGGTTTTGTTCTTGCATTTTCTATTGAGAATTGCCATTGCACACCTTTTTGATTTTTATTACATGACCTCGCCCAGACGGCAACATTTTCACGTAACTCCTCCAAGGTTCCAAAACGTCGTCCATGAACGCATTGTCGAGTTAAAGCAGACAATTCATTCTCCGCGACAAACTCGGAATTTTCGCGTGGCGGAATCACCCAGTATTGCAATTTTCGACCCGATATTTCGTTTTTTTTAGCATTTTATGCAACGTAACATGACTTACCGCCGGCACTATTTCAAGCTCAACTACCTTTTCGGCGAGAAGGCGGAGGCTCCAACCGTTGTGTCCTTTCGGAGGGTCGGAAAGACG
>JAITBS010000157.1 GCA_031283515.1 Planctomycetaceae bacterium | reverse complement strand
CATTAGAGAGATACGGTAATAAATTAACGAATGTACAAAATCTCAAGACAATATTGAATATTCTTGAGGAATTACGCAGTTGGTGGAACGATTATCGTATTCAAAATACAATTCGTTTATCGTTTTGGCGACCGGACAGTTGGAGCCGGTTTGAATGTAAATTTCCGAACCATCCTATCACAATCAAATTAATGTACTTTATAAAATAATGGAAACAACTCCTAAAACAACTGTCTCCAAATTATCTCCGCAAATTGCTATCATGGGAACGGAAGGTTCCGGTAAAACCATTTTGGCATCTGTTTTGGCGAAACGGATGTCTTCTAATACTGACGGCGTGTTTTGGCATCCGCGCGGTTGGGAAACTGCCGAGTATGTGGAGAAAGTTTGGAACGCCCTCAATAACGGCGAATGGTGGAAGTCCACCGAAGCAGGACGAATTTTTGAAATGCAATGGACATTGCATCTCGGACGGTTGGAAGTGCCGGTGAAATTGATCGATTCCGCCGGTCAAGATTTGCGGGAGTTGTTCAGTAAAGACACTTACAAGAAAAAAAATCTTTCGGGAATCCAACGGGAATTATTAGACTACATTCAGACGGCGTCGGTTGTTATTATTGTTGTCAATCTTATTCATTTTCGCGGAGAACCGGATGGTCTTAAACGAAAGCAGAACGAATTTATTCTCAAAGAAATAGTTGATATGTTCGCCGCAGACAATAAACATCAAGACATTGCTATTGTGTTTACGGCTTGGGATTTATACTATGCGGATATTACAAAAAATTACGGCAACTTTACAAACTATTTGCAAAAAGAATTACCGCAACTTTACAATGCCGTGCGTTTGGGGTATCAATCTGGAGATTCGATTTGTTGGTTTCCTGTTGCGGCGGTGATGGATACGGAAGTGAAAAATAATATTCGCGTTCCGAAACCGAATTTTCGTAGCGGCGGGCTTGATACGTTAAATAACTGGCTTCTTAATATCATTCGGAGAGAACAAAACAGAGAACTGGCAGAAGTGAAACAAAAGGAATATGAATCAACAATGCATCAACTTAATCGCTGGCTTGTTCCGGCGGTTTGTGGAGTTGTTGCAGGAATGATTGGTTTAGTTGCATTTGGAATCGGAATTGCGATTGCCGGTTTCTTTGTCGGTATGTTTATTGGACTTGTCATTATGGCTAATCCCGACGAACAAAATAAAACGGAAACAAATAAAACAACTGAAACAAATAAGACTCAACAGAAAAACGACGAAAATAAAAAACAATCAGAAGACACCGATAATGTGAAACGCTCGAAACATACTAACGTTCAAAGCGATCAGGTTGATGACAACAATGATGACAATTTTCCTTATGAGGACAACGATATTGGTCTTGGCGAGGAAGACGAAGTTGTTACAAATACGGATCAACCGAATGGGCGTAAATCAAAATCGGTGAAATTTTAACTCAACAACAGAAACCATTTACAGAAACAGAAACAATGAAAATACGTTACGCATTATTTGATCAAGCAACCGATATGGGCGGCGGCAATTACTGGACGTGGGCAGATAAGGAGTTGTCGCACAAATTATTGACTCGTTTTTACAATGAGTTTGCGGTTAAGCATCTTGTGCCGGAGCCTAATAAATTGGGCGATGAACTTTGGGGCGGAGTGATTCATCTTGCGGCGGAATCGATGGAGAAATGCGGTTGGCTTATTCTTTATCGTGAATTTGACGGCGGACACGACCAACAAAATCGACCAAACCGATTTGTGATTCTAACCGCATGGATTCGTACCAATGAAGTTTACGAAAATCTTGAGCCGATTTTTCACAATGAAACGTTTCAATATATTTCTGCGAACAGTAAAAAGTTGCCGATTCCGTCTCCGGCGTTGTTATCGGAAGAGACTGGTGAAACTGTAATGCGATTGGCGTTTGAAAAATTTGTACCGTTTATCAATCCCAGTTGGGATTCGCATTTGCAGATTGAAAACAAACCGTCTGGAATGGACACAACAGAATCCGATGCGTTTACTCAGGAACTGAATGAACGATTCAAATCGGAACGACAGGACAAGAAACGCATTCAAGACGAGTTAAACGCAAAATTGCAACAGGCAGATAAACTAATGTCCGCAATGGAACAAGAATGGAAAAACAAAGAAGAAAAATTAAAAATAACAATAAATAATCAAAACGATGAAATAAAGAATAAAAATGTAGAAATAAAAAGTTTAAAGAAACGGGCAAATTCATTATGGGAATTATTATTGGGCGGTGCATTTATTGGGGTAATGTTATTCGTAGTGTTGGTCGGAGCGTTATTATTGACCGGCGATTTGAAGCTTAACGCAGGCGGAATCAGACATTTATTGAAATTCTTGGGATTATAAAAACGTTTTTGTAACCTATCACTTGAATAATTTATTTTTTTGTTAGATTTTGTAATATTTTTGTTTTTGTGTATTCTTTTAATGAGTTTACGAGTATTTTTATGGGGTTTAGATTCTTTGTTTTAATGTTTGGAAGATGCTCATTAGAATTGCTTGAGTTTCCATTCCTTTTTTGCTTCTGTTGCAATAGCTATTTTTCCGTTTTATGACTCCGTCTCGAATAATTCTTTCG
>JAITBS010000115.1 GCA_031283515.1 Planctomycetaceae bacterium | reverse complement strand
GCAGGTGTTTATTAAACCAATTCATAGAATAGGGAGAATTGCCATGAAAAAAAGATTTTTTATGACCACAGTTAGTATTGTTACTATCGCTTCAGAAGTCGTTCGGTTACTTACTGCCGGAATATCCCATGTCAAAATAGGGGGGGGGGGGTAGGATATGTAAAAGAAAAAGACTTTTTAGGTCTGCTTTTACTCTTGTAGAACTTCTTGTGGTGATCGCGATTATCGGCGTGTTAATCGCTCTTCTGTTACCAGCCGTTCAAGCCGCCCGTGAAGCCGCCCGACGAATGCAGTGTACCAATTACCAAAAACAGATCCTCATCGCTTTGCACAATTACCATGACACCAATATTTCACTTCCCTCTAATTGTATTGCAGCTCAACCTGTCACCATGTATCTAGCAGGCAGATATAGTTTTCTCGTGCCGATTTTACCATTTAACGAACAGACGACTCTTTACGATAGAGTGATGACTGAAGCAGGAAAAAGTGTTACAGGAGCAGGAACTAATAACCCCCACGCAACACAAGTCAGTCATTATCTTTGTCCCTCAGATTCAGGAGGAAAACAAGGTAAAACCGCTACGAATGCCGGTCGAACAAATTATCATTTTTGTTCGGGAGATTGGCCCAGTGTGTATAAAGCTCACACCGCCACTGCATCCTATATTTTTAATCCTCGATCTCCTATTCAAGGTTCGGCATTCTGGAATGGATTGGAAATGATTACTGATGGAACTAGTAATACTGTTGCTATTTCCGAACGATGTGTTTATACAGAATCCCAGCGGCAAATGGTTCGAGTTGGACAAATTGGTAACAGAACCGATTCTGTCAATGGTGAAAATGTTAAACCCACCACAACAGCTCCATTAAAATGTTTCGACTCAACGGTTCGCAATGGAAAAGAATATCTCAGCTCCGGCATAACTCATAGGACGTATTTAGGGACAAGATGGTCGGATGGTATCGCTTCTTATGGTTCCATACAAACTATTTTGCCACCTAATTCACCTGCGTGTGTTAGTGCCGATGAAACTTCCCGTGTACTACATGCAGCATCTTCATTCCATTCGGGAGGTGTTAATCTCGGACTTTACGACGGATCAATTCGTTTTGTTACAGATACAATTGATTATGGTGATCTAACTGTGCCGCCAGTCGAAAGCGGTTCTTCACCTTTCGGAGTTTGGGGAGCGATGGGTTCCTGCGCCGGCGGTGAGTCAAAATCCTTGTAAAGCAGAAAGGAATACCAAAAATGAGAATAACTCAACACTTCATTTTTTTAATCACTTTGATTTTTGTAATTTCAGGATTCCTTACCGGTTGTTCCAATAATTCACAACCAAGTGATCTTCCAAAATTGTTTCCCTGTAAAGTTACAATTACACAAGAAGGAAAACCACTCGAAGGAGCAACTGTTACCCTGTTTTCCAAAACTCCGCCGGAAGGTCGAAATTGGATTATTAGCGGTAAAACGAATGCCAATGGAATCGCTGAATTGGTAACTCAACCCTATTTTTCCGGTGCACCCGAAGGAGAATATAAACTTTTAATCGGAAAAACCGAAACAGATGATTCCGAAGTTCCGTCTTTTGAAAAAGACCCGAAAGCATTTGAAAAATGGACGGAAAAAACAAAAGGAATTGTACCAACCTATTCACTTATCAATCCTGATTGGAACAATAAACAAAAAACACCTTGTGAAGTAAAAATCACTAAAGATCAAACTAATACGGCAACATTTGATGTTGGTAAAGCAGTCCGTATAAGAATCTTGTAGTATTTTACATCAAAATGTACAAAATCAAGAATTAGGTGATATTGCAACGAAATATCGTCTTATGTTTCTTACTTTTTGTTTAATTTAGTGTGAATGGTTACAAATTTTATGTCATTGGAAAATTTCCCCCATATTAGTTTAAATGTAATATATCAGTGGAATTATTATTTGAGGTTCTTCACCCTGAAAGGGGTGGTATTTTCGTAACCGTAGGTCAAACGAAGCGCGACCTACGGTAAACATCTCGCCTCAACGTCGTCTGAAAGACGAAACTGAACGATCAGAATGACACATTCGATTTTTAAAATTCTGTCTTTCAGACAGAGGAATGTTCGTTGTACGAGTCCGCAGGTCGATGACCTGCGGTTATGAAAATCACACCCCTGTCGGGGTGAAAATCGAAAAACGAATATTCCATTGATATATTACAAAAATTCCTGTCTTTTTTTTGGGTTTGTTTCGTAATTCTCAAAAACACATCTGCGTAAATCAGCGTAATCTGCGGACTAAATATTTATCAACGTAATCTGCGGACAATAATTGCCGGAAATATTGCCGACATTTTGATTATGATCTTGAACGGTTACAGCCGGTCTCTTGACAATATGGTTTGTTTTGGTCATAATCGCCGTTATTGATATTGTCTATGTGTCAATGACAAGTTAGGTATTATGTTCTTTTTTCGTAAATTGTCAACGGTTTGAGTGTTGATTTATGATATTCCAATGACGATATTCGAAAGATGATATTCAATGAGTAAACGAAATATACAACGATTAGAGTATTTATTATTTTTCGGGGTAATTTTGTTGTTGTTCCTGTTGTTTTTGCCTTCGATTCCGTTGCGTCCAGCAGGAGCCCAACCCACGAATAGTGATTCTTACAAAGAATTGGATGACAAAATCCGGACTTTTTTTGATCACCTCATGAGCGGAAACACAACAAATGCTTTTGAAAATTTACTCCTGCAAAGTCCATTGGGTTCTTCATCGGCTCCGGTAACGGAAATACGAACCAAATTGGACGAAACAAAAAAACATGTTGGTGAATTTCATGCTTATGAATCTTACCAAGCAAAACCCGTCGGAAAAGATATTGTTTTAATTCGATACATTTTGAAATGCGAATACTATCCGGTAATCTGGACTTTTACATTTTATCGTAAACCATCTCTCCAAAGTTCAACGGGAACACCATGGCAACTTGTTGAAATGCGTTTCGATTCCAACCTCGATCTTTAAGGATTGGTGACGCCAGACTCGTCACCGTCAATCAATTATGCGTTTCTTGGCAGTTGACTGGAGCAACACCGAATGTCGTTATTTACTTGCTTCCTTGCAGCGAGGAGGCGGGATAACGGTTCAAAAAACAGGATTAGCCGCAATTGAAGATGTTTCGGCAAAAAAAGACCGTATTTCGGATTCCGAAAAAACGTCAAAATCAAATGAACTGCTCAATCTAATCACGGTACTTCGTAACATTCTTAAAGAAGAACGAATAGGTTCCTGTTCGTTGTTGTTATGTCTTGACCGAAACAAAATCGAATTACTCTATCAAACGCTTCCGCCTTGTAGTGAACAAGAAATTCCTATCCTATTGAAAAATCAGGTTTTGCGGGAACTTTCCGGTTTTTCCGAACACGATCCTCTCGATTATTTGGTTCTCGGCAATACCACAGAAGAAAATCACCGGATTTTAGCGGCAACTATTCCGCTTTCTTATCGGCAATCGTTGGTTCATTCTTTTCGTTCGATTAGTTGTTCACCGCAACGGATCGGACTGAAATCGCTTGCGGTTGCGGAATTAATGTTTCATTCAGAAGCGGTTCCTAAAGATTTTGAACCGGGGTTGGTTGTTCATGTTGTTGAGAATGAAGTTGATCTTGTTCTTGTCGAGGGCAAACAAATTCTTTCGGTTCGGTCGGTACGGTTGCCGGATCAGTTGCGGTTTTCGGATATTGTCGAAAAAGTTGCCGCCGAAATTGAACGAACGGTGATGATCAGTGATGACCATGTAATTGGTCAACCAATTAAAAAAATCATTTTATTTGGTACAGACGAGGATTGGATACCTTTGGTTCAGGTGTTAACCGAACAAAATTTGGATGTTTCCGTTATCAATCCGTTTCAGATTTCCGGTGTTCATGCTGCCGCAATTCCAGATCAACCCGGATGCTTTGCTCCGCTTTTGGGACTTCTCTTCGAACAACAAACACCCTCAAAAAACACTATTGATTTCTTACACACGAAGGAGGCGCCGAAACCAACCAATTATTTTCGGTCTGTGTTTCTGGCGATACTTTTGTTGGGTATCTGTTGTTTTGGTTTCTATTATTGGAATCGGGAAGTTGTTCGCAGTATGGAGGAAGAATTGATTCGGGTAAAGGAAGAACACCAAAAAGTGGTCGCACAACTACAACAAATTCAACCCGGTTTCAATGTCCTTTATCAAACAAAAAACTGGGATTCTCAAAATGTGGTGTGGTTGGATGAACTACGGGAACTTTCCCTCGTATTGCCCAACGAACAGGATTTGGTTGTTTCACAAATGTCTTTTTCAATATTGGAAAATAACACTCGGTTTTCAGGAATGATTCAAATGAATGGAATAGTACGCGATCCTTCCGTTTTATTGAAACTTCAAACAGATTTACAACGTCAAGGTGTGTACTTAGTACAATTTCCGGTGCCAAGTGTTAATCCTGCCGGCGGCGGTTATCCCTGGTTGTTCCGAGTTTCAATTTATCGGTTGCGCCGCTAATTCGGGAATAATTCGTGAAAGTCAAGATTTCGGGATTGTCATTTTCTGTGTAAAAAACATTTGAAACCCTTATATTTTTCGCCGTAAGATTTTAAAATTTATCGTACATTACAACATCATAATAACGATGCAAATACTTGATGGAAAAAAATTATCGGAAACCATTCTTAACGAACTGGCAGAGGAAATCATTCGGTTCAAAACGTCAACCGGAATTACACCTTGTTTAGCTGCGGTGTTGGTGGGCAATGATCCGGCAAGTCAGATTTATGTAAGTAACAAAGAAAAAAATTGCCGAAAAATCGGAATGGAAAGCCGTCTCTTCCGTCTTCCCGCAACAACAACCACTGAAGAACTTTTGATCTTGATTGAAAAACTCAATACGGATTTGGGAGTTCACGGTATTCTGGTTCAGTTGCCGCTTCCGAAGGGATGTGACGAACTCCGTGTTCTCGACGCAATTGATCCCAAAAAGGATGTTGATGCGTTTCATCCTGAAAATGTTGGTCTTATCTCGCAAGGTCGTCCCCGCTATCTGCCTTGTACTCCCTACGGAATTCAACAAATGCTTGTTCGTTACGGAATTGAAACGTCGGGCAAACATGCGGTCATTGTGGGGCGTAGCGATATTGTCGGCAAACCAATGGCTCTAATGCTCGTACAAAAACAATCGCCTCAACAAACCGGTGCTGATGCCACTGTCAGTATTGTTCATTCCAGAACAAAAAATCTGCACGAAATCACACAACAAGCAGACATATTAATCGTTGCAATTGGACATGCCCATTTTCTAACTGCCGACATGGTTAAACCAGGTGCTGTGGTTATTGATGTTGGAATCAATCGACTCGCGGACGGCAAAATCTGTGGCGATGTTGATTTTGAGATGGTTAAAAATGTTGCCGGAGCAATTTCACCAGTTCCGGGTGGAGTTGGTCCCTTGACTATTTCAATGCTCATGCTCAATACGCTTCGTGCCGCAAATCTTAGCCAATCACAACGTATGTAGAGAACTTCTAAAAAAAACAATTGGGATAAAGTAATTTTCAACGCCGTTAAAGAAAATGATTAAAATGACTAAAGACGAAACAATACCCCACAAAAAATAAAAAATTTCAGAAACAAAAAATAGGAAATAGGAAAAACAAAGAAAATTCATAATATATCAGCAGCATTTTTGTTTTTCCCATTAGCCCCGATAGTGGCGTCAGGATTATAACCCGCCCCAACGGGGTGGGTAAAAATTCCTCTCCAACCCAACGCCCTGAAAGGGCAACGGGAATAGTGGAGAGTTGATAGTGGAGAGTGGATAGTTCGCAAGCGGATACGACCCAAACGTTTTGAATCCGCGTGCGAACTATCAACTAACCACTGCACTTTCAGGGCTACCTATTGTTGTTATCTACAAAAAATTCCACTGATAGATTACGTAAATTTTAAAAATTTTTCGCACTCCTCTTTTCAATATTGGGAAAATTTGAGATAATGTTGAGTTAATAGATAATAAATTATCTATAAAAATATTTTAACCCTATTGTTTTGAGCATTATTAACCAATCCAACCAAAAATGAGTTCAGCAGTTCAATCTATCGAAGAAGGTGTCAAGAAAATTTTAGTCGGTTATTCCCATGCCGGACGGGATTCACTGATTCCAATTCTCCAAGAAATTCAAGAGAAACAAGGTTTTCTGTCACGAGAAGCGGTTGTAACCGTAGGTAAAGCGTTAAATCTTCCGGCAAGCAAAATTTACGGAGTGGCAACGTTTTACAACCAATTTCGTTTCACTCCGCAAGGACGATTTCATATCCAAATTTGTCGTGGAACGGCATGTCATGTCAAAGGTTCAGCGGCAGTTCTTGATTCTTTGAAACGGGAATTAAAAGTGGAAGCCGGTGAAACAACACGGGATGGTTTATTCAGTCTTGAAGTTGTTGCTTGTATTGGTGCTTGTGGATTGGCTCCTGTTATGAATATTGACGGCAATTTCCACGCCAACCTCACAACACAAGTAATCCCAAGTATCCTGAATCAGTACAAAAAACAAACCGCCGTAAAATAAAACACCATTTCATAAAACGTAACTAATTACACAACCGGTCTATCCGTTTCACCAAGATACTCATTGCACTTTAAAATTTGGTATTGTAAGAGCAGAATTTTTGTGTCTTTTATTTAAAATCCTGTAAATTCTGTTTATCCTCTCAAAAAACGAAAACCGAATTGTCAAAGTGATGAGTATTAAAGAATATTTCATTCGAATTTCGGCATTGGAATGGGTTCACCGCGTTGTTGTAACGGCAACACGGACAAATCGTAAGTGCCGTAAAAAACAGCGTTCAGGTCAATCCAGGTGCCAATGCGCCGTAATTCCTCCGGTGTTAGTTCGACATCAGCGTGTTTTTTCTGCAATAGTTGAATCAAACCACTGCCAATCGCTCCAATCTTTCCGCCGGATTCCGACTGTTGAATCTGATTCCGTTCCGCATAACGCGGAATCATTTTCGGATCACGGCATAACGAAAAATACGATACAGTATATCCGTTTTTATCAAGAGTTCGGGAAAGATTATAACCGCCTTCTGTTTTCTGATTATTGTGACATGAAACACATTTGGCGTCCAAAATCGGTTGAACCATTTCCACAAATCCGTAAGGTCTGCCCGATTCCGGTGTTTCCCGAATACGCGGTGCCGGTTTGGTTAAAGCAATTGACAGATTTTTTTGTAACGGCGCAGCACTAACCCGATTTTCGTGACAACCAACACAGGATGTCTGTTCACCCGGCATGACGGAAGTCGTAGAACGCATCGTCTGGTAAGCAAAACCATTTTCGTCGAGAACTTGAAACAGTAACGGTTTTCCAGCCGGTACAAGAAATCTTACGGAACCATCCGCTTCAATCGGTACCGTCCCAAGAACCGCACGAGTATTTTCTTCTCCGGCAACTCCAATTCGCGGTAAATTGACAACTGCACTTGTTTTCGGGAATATTTGTACAATTCGTAATTCCTTGAGTGAACCCGATTTGATATTGCCGTCTAATCCCTCATAAACATTCATAATACTCATTTCACCCAATCTTTGTGTTGCCAGCGTTTCATTTTTGTACGATACAATCAACTGCGGCATTATTCGCGGCATCACCGGTAAGGGACAAGTTGACCCGATTTTCGTATCACGATACAACACCTCACGGTTTCCGCGATCATCAAGCAGATACAACCCTAACGCATTGTCGGGATTGGGACGCGGTTCAAAAATTAATTTGTCGCGGCTGTAAGCGGCAAGAAAAAGGTCTTCACCCAATGGATAAGGCGAGTTGTAATATTCAGGAATATTCATACTTTCTGCTTCGGGAAACGCTTCCGGTGTGATTCGTGTTACAGCGTCAAGAGAATTAGCATCAACAGACGGATCGACAATACAAATCGGACCGGCTGTTATCGAATGATGTGCCGACGCAATAAACACAATTTTATTTGTATCACCAATCGGTTTTGCCTGAAACATACAATGCGGTTTGGGAGCGGCATTTCCCCAGATTGCTGCTGGATTGGTTCCGTCGGGACGCATTGACCACAAATTTTGATGCGTTACGGCGTCGCGGTCAATGTAATCCCAACGCGCAAACAACAACAAACCGGAAGGACTCATCGCCGGAAACCATTCACTAACATCATTAAACGAAATTTGTGTTATTGTTTTTGTATCAGGAAATCCTTGTGTATCTATTCCGGTACGAAAAAGCGTGTAAGAATGCCAACGTTCACCGAATTGCGGACCGAAACACCGTGAATACGCTTGCCGCCGTGTTGAAACAAAAACCAATGCGCCATCCGGTAAATATTCCGGCATCATATCGTCATATTTATTGTTGGTGAGTTGCCGCAGATTTTCGCCGTCAATTCCCATTTCGTACAAATGATAGTAGTATTCGTTGTTTCCTTTTTCGTTGACGTTGAGCGATTGCCATGCGATTCGTTTCTCCGGTACCGCAACATGCGAAAAAGCGATACGTTTTGCATCATAAGACAATCGCGGTTCCAACACATGACCCGGCGGAAGTTGACCATGAATCAAATCACGGTGTTTCAACGACATGCCGGGTTGTTCCAGTACGAAAATCCCGCCGCCGGGACGTTGATTCCAACCAAAATATTGTCCCACTAAATGTGTATAGGCAGTCGGACGGTTTTTTACAAAAAGTAATTCACCGAAATGAGTTCGCGGATCGGCAAACATTAGTGACCGTTTCGTCAACCGAGTTTTTAAATACAGTAATTGCAATTCCGTTTCGGAAATAATTGTATTCTCAACTTGTTTGCAAAGAGCGGAAAATAACTGAAACATTTTTTCGTGTTCAGAATCGGACATACTCATTTGGCGTGACAGAATTGCAAGAATACGTTGCTGATGATCACGGATTGCCGTTAGAATACGGTCTCGCGGAATATCAAAACGATTTTGTTGTTTGGTAATTTGTTGTGATTGCGGTTGCAGTTGAAGAGGTTGCCAATCGTCCAGAACCCATTCTGAAAGAACAAGCGGAAACATTGCAAAATCAGGAACATGCGGTAATCCTTCCGTTAATTGCCGATAATCGTTTTCGTTCAGATTAAGTGTGATAACAGGTTTCACCGGCACGGAATTAACGTTGCTCATTTCATAAAACCAACCGCCGTTCCCTTGTGTATCGGAAAAAGCGGTTGCCGCGTCGAATGTTTCACCGGATTCCTGATACGTAATTACCGGAGTCCAACCGGTAGTATCACAACTGATTGACCCGCGTTTATTCACAACAAACCGGAGTTTCTCTCCTTTCTTAACTTCCAACAAAATATCCGTATCAAAACCAATACTCTCTTTTCCTTCGATAGTTTTTTTCCACAGTTCTTTATTATTGTGCAAAATCGAAACAACAACACCGTCGCCGTCCAAATGAAGTTTTTTAACATTTCCGGTAACGCGAACCGTTCCTTCTTTGGGAACACAAAAAGTTCTTACGGTGTCGTGTGTATTTTCGGGATGTTGCCAGTTTTTCCCGATTCGTGCCCAGCCGTGACCTGTCCAGTAAACAGAATCATACCATTGATTATTTCCCTCATATTTCAATGCAGAAAATTCTGTTTCAGGTTTTAGGATTTCAACCGTAAACGGTGTTTTCGTTTCAGCAGACACAACCCCTGAAAACAATAACAACCATACAAAAATCCAAAACATAAAATGACCGACAAACAATCTTGATTTGTTAATACAGTTCATTATCAATCTCCTTTATTTGGTAAAATGATCTATGTTTCAAAAAAAATGTCTGTTTTTATTCTATCGTTTACCTTGCATATTATACACAAATGAATTAAAAAAACAACGCTGTTTTACAGTACGGAATGAAAATAAAATATACGGTTCACACAAAACGACAAAAATGTAACACATAAAAGGCGGTCAATCTTTTTTTGTAAATGCCGCGTTAGCGATAGGCAACGGTGAATCTGAATAACGAC
>JAITBS010000103.1 GCA_031283515.1 Planctomycetaceae bacterium | reverse complement strand
AATGTTGTGTTGATGGACGGAACGGGACGATTTGTTTCTGAAACGATTAATTCCGGTACAGGAGTTCGTTTTCCTGCGGTTACTCCGCGAGGCGATGTCAACGGTGAATCGCCGTTCGGTATTTGGGGAGCTTATGGTTCCCGTAACGGCGGAGAATCCGCATCGTTTTAACAATCGTTTCAATTTATATTTTAACCGTTTCCGTATGTTTTACGCCAAAACGGTTAAAATATAGTAACAACAATTTTACAACTATTTCAATGAGAAAATTTAGACATTTATTGATGTTGTTATCGTTATTGTTATTGTTATTGTTTCCGATAATCGGTTGTTCGAAAGCACCGCCGGAATTAGGAACATTGTATCCGGCAACAATTACCGTAACCGATAAAGGAACACCTTTGGAAGGTGTTCTTGTTTCCTTAGTTAATAAGGAAATACAAACACCGCGAGGTTGTAGTGCCTTGACAAACTCTGCCGGTGTTGCCAAAATTACAACAAATATTGGTTCGTACACCGGTAAAGGAGTTGTTGCAGGAAATTATCGTGTTACTCTTTTTAAAATGGTAACATTTCCGCCGGAATTACAAGGCGGTGAAGAAGAACTCACGCTTCCCGAAAATGAACGTAAGGAACGTGAAAAAAAACGCAGTGAATTTATAGAAAATAACCGTATTATTCCGCCGTTACTTGAATCGAGAACGTCAAGCCCTATCGAATTGACCGTTGAGAAAAAAAGTACGGTATTAACCATTGACCTTTCACAATATTAAATCCTATGAAACATTCATTTGTAACATTTTTTTGTCTCTTCATTTTGGTTTTCTCCGTTCTTGTAACAGAAGTAAAACCGGAAACAGTACCCAATGATTGGGAAAATCCCAAATTGCTCGGTATTAATACATTACCGATGCGTTCCAGTGCCGTTGTTCCTTTTTATAACGGTAACGAAAAAGAGTGTCTGTCACTTCGGGGCGATTGGAAATTCCGGCTCGTTCAACGTGTTGCGGAACGGATTTCCGGTTTTGCCCAACAGGATTATGATGATTCCGCCTGGTTCAATATGCCGGTTCCGTCCAGTTGGCAATTGCCGCGATTCATCGGGCGGCTCGAAAAGCATGCACCGAAAAATCTCGGCGGTGTTGTGGACGATTATCCGATGTATGTTAGTTCGCCCTATCTTTGGTCAAAACCCTGGACACCGCCGACAATTCCCGATGACCGGAATCCCGTCGGAATGTATCGCCGCGATTTCGATTTGCCGGAGTCTTATCAAGGACAAACGGTGATTTTACATTTTGCCGGTGTTGAATCCATGTTTTATGTCTGGCTCAACGGTGAACGTGCCGGAATGGGAAAAGACAGTAAAACCGCAGTCGAATTTGACGTTACAAAATACGTCCGACCCGGAAAAAATAAAATTGCCGTTGAAGTGTTCCGATGGTCTGACAGTTCCTGGCTCGAATGTCAAAGTTACTGGCGGCTTCCCGGTATTAACCGCGATGTCTTTTTGTACACTTTACCGAAAGAACATGTCGAAGATGTTAAAATCATTACAACATTCGACAAAAAATATACGAACGGAAATTTGTTTCTTACCGTGAAAAAAACTTCAGGTGCTGTTGTTGAACTTCAATTTGACGGCTTTGAAAAACCGCCGGTTCAAAAAGAAAATTTATCGTCAACCGAATCCGAACTCCTTGAATTTGTTTACGAAACCGAAAAACCGAAACAATGGAGTGCGGAAGATCCGAATCTTTATTATCTCAAAATCCGTTGCGGAACACAAAATGTAACAGTTCCTTTCGGATTCCGTACATCGGAAATCAAAAATGGTCAGTTGCTCGTCAACGGTAAGCCGATTCTCATTAAAGGAGTCAATCGGCATGAACATGATCCGGTAATGGGACATGATATTGCAACAGAATTGATGATTCAGGATATTGAGATGATGAAACGCAGTAATATCAACACCGTTCGGACTTCACATTATCCCGATGATCCGCGTTGGTATTATCTTTGTGACCGGTATGGTCTTTATCTTGTCGATGAAGCCAATATTGAAACACACGGAATGGGATACGGAAATGAATCATTGGCAAAAAATCGATTGTTTACGGAGGCTCATTTGGATCGGACAAAACGAATGTTTGAACGTGACAAAAATCATCCATCCGTTATTATCTGGTCACTTGGCAATGAGGCGGGTAACGGAATTAATTTCGTTACAACTTATCGTTGGCTCAAAGAAAACGATCCGACGCGTCCTGTTCAGTATGAGCGGGCGGAAGAGGCTGCCAACACCGATATTTACTGCCCGATGTACAGTAAAGTCTGGGACATGATTCGGTACGCCGAAACAAATCCGATTCGACCGTTAATTCAGTGCGAATATGCTCATGCGATGGGAAATTCAAACGGCGGCTTTTTCAAGTATTGGGATGCGATTCGTAAATATCCCGCCTTACAAGGAGGAATTATTTGGGATTGGATTGATCAAGGTTTGGAAACAGATGTTCCGCCGATGTATTTTGTTGAGAACCGTACTGCACAGAAATATTCACTGACAGTAAACGGCATTATAGAAACAAAAAATAATCGCAAAGGATTAGTTGGTCATGCTGTTGTTCCTTCGGCGGCTTCCGAGTTGAATCTTTCCGGCAATGATCCGTTGACATTGGAGGCGATTGTTTTTCCAACGGGAACGAATGGAAATGGTCCTTACATTACCAAAGGTGATTCCCAATATTGTCTCAAAATGAAAGGAAATCTGCTGGTATTTTTTCTCTATTCGGATACATGGCATTCCATTGAAGTTCCGATTCCCGATGGTTGGCTTAACGCATGGCATCAAATTGCCGGAACTTATGACGGTAAAACAATGCGGTTTTATGTGGACGGTAAGGAAATCGGTACAAAATCTTGTGAAAAGTATCAGAAAACAGGCATTCCGGTTGGAATCGGTTACAACGCCCAACATCCGCAACGCCGTCCTGATGCGGTCATTGCTGAAGCTCGTATTTACGGTAACGCTCTTTCACCGGAAGAACTGAAAGAATCACAAGAAAAACAAGGATTATCGAACAAAAATTTATTGCTGAATGTCATCATGGATTCCATTAAGGAGATTCCTGTTACTGAAAACAAAACATTTATGGCATTCGGCGGTGATTTTGGACCGCCCGGAGTTCCGAGTGAACAAAATTTTTGTTTGAATGGTTTGATTGGTTCAGACCGGATTCCTCATCCAACCTTAACCGAAGTAAAAAAAGAATATCAAAATATTTGGGTTAAAAAGGATGGAGACCAATATGCCGTGTATAATGAAAACTTTTTTGTTTCACTTCAAAATATTAAAGGAATATGGGAAATTATTGCGGATGGTATTCCGATTCAATCCGGTACAATAACCGGTTTGGAAAATATCGTACCGAGAGAAACTAAAACGGTTGATATCGCTATTAAACCGTTCCAGCCTCAACCCAATACCGAATATTTTATCAACTTCTATTTTCGATTGAAAGACAAAACCCTTTGGGCAGATCAAGAAGAACTCGTTGCATGGGAACAATTTCCGTTGCCGCAATTTTATGTGTCACGAAAAACAGTGAAGCATAATAATACGGAAACAGTAATTGATTCGGCGGTTGATTCTTTGGCGGAAGAACGGTTGAACACGATTCACAAAACGATTCAGCTTGATTTCTGGCGTGCTCCGACGGATAATGATCGTGGAAACGGTTTTCGCAGCCGTCATGGAATTTGGCGAAATACGTTACTAAAATTTCCGGACGGAGTTGAGGCGGAATTGGTATGGCAACCGTTTTCAAACCGTATTGGAGCTGCTGTTGTTGCTAAATTGCAAAAGCCTGAAACATTAATTGATCCGCCGCGTTTTGGAACTAATTTTATTTTGCCGAGCGAATTTAATCAGGTTGAATATTACGGGCGTGGTCCGAACGAAAATTACTGGGATCGTAAAGAAGGTTCCAAAGTTGGTCGGTACAAGACAACAGTTGAAGCAATGTACATTGATTATTCCGAACCGGGTGAAAACGGTTATCGAACAGATGTTCGTTGGGCTGCATTTCGTAACACCAAAGGGTATGGAGTTCTGTTTTACACCATACCAAACGATGACGAAATAAAATTGCGAGGACAAACTAAAGGTTGTCTTGATCCGGGAACAATTGCTTTTGGAGCAACACATTATTCTAAAATTGAGTTGGAAACTTGTGATCATCCTTACAAGATGAAAGCGAGTAAAGACATTTTTGTAAATATTGATTATGCTCAAATGGGAGTTGGCGGCGATGACAGTTGGGGAGCGCAGGTGCATGATGAATTTCGACTCAAAGGAACGAATTATGTACTAAAATATTATATTGTTCCTTTGTTGCCGAATAGTGATCCGGTAAACATTATATCCCAACCGATTAACGCCAATGTTTTCCAATAACGGGAACTTGTTACCGTTAGCACCAATAAACAAAGAGTAAAAACTCAAAAAGTTATAAAGTAGTTGATAGTTGAGAGTGGATAGTGGATAGTGTTCGCAAGCGGAGTAATACCGTTTTGGTAGTAATTCCGCTTGCGAACTATCCACTCTTCACTCTTCACTCTTCACTATCAACTTTATTTTTATTTTTTTCATGATCCTGCACGGTTTTTTTGATCAACAAGTGATTGACTTTTTTTGAAGTCAGGGTATCCTAATATCCTAATCATTGTAAATATAGATACTCATTACATTTTAAAATTCGTTTTGCCGGAACATCTGCCGTGTGTCGCTCTCGAAAATCCCCTTTATCCCCGTTCCTAAATTTGTCTTGTCAAGAAACGAAAATCGAATTTTCCTATGGCATTGAGTATAATTAATAAAATTATGGACAACACACAACGAATCGTTATCACCGGCGTCGGTTTGACATCGCCAAACGGTAATAATTTACCCGAGTTTCGTCGTGCGGTTTTGAACGGAAAAAGCGGGATTTCACCCTATGAAATCCGCTATTTCGGCAAAACACTTGCCGGAATTTGTCATTTCGATACCGCAAAGTATCAGAAAAAAAAAGATTTACGACGTGGTACGCGTGCCGGAAGTATTGCGGTTTACTGTGCCAATGAAGCCGTGATCGATAGCGGAATTAACTGGAACAGTGTTGATACTTCGCAAGTTGGTGTGTTTCTCGGAATTACAGAACATGGAAATGTCGAGACAGAAAACGAAATTTATAATATTAAACAGTTCGATTATGACTGCTCAACATGGTCGCATTTTCATAACCCGCGATCAGTTGCCAATAATCCGGCAGGAGAAGTTACGCTGAATTTACGAATTACAGGACCCCATTATTGTCTCGGTGCCGCTTGCGCAGCAGGAAATGCAGGAATTATTCAGGGAGTTCAGATGCTTCGGCTCGGTGAAGTCAATTTGGCGTTGGCAGGCGGTGTGTCGGAAAGTATTCATACCTTTGGAATTTTCGCGGCTTTTTCCGCAGAAAACGCTTTGGCAAAACACGAAATCCCAGAAAAAGCCTCACGCCCTTTTGATCGAGATCGGAATGGTATTGTTATTTCAGAAGGCGGTTGCGTCTTCACTTTGGAACGATTGTCCGATGCCCAACACCGCGGAGCAAAAATTTATGGTGAAATTGTCGGTTATGGAATGAACAGTGATGCGAGTGATTTTGTGTTGCCAAACCCCGAACGCCAGAAACAGTGCATGGAAAAAGCATTGACCAAAGCCGGTTTAGAACCGGAACAAATCGACTTGGTAAGTACACACGCCACCGCAACTCCTACCGGAGATGTTCAGGAGATCGCGGCACTTCGTCAGGTTTTTGGCAGTTCCAAAAAAACGTACATTAACAATACGAAGAGTTTTATCGGACACGCAATGGGATCAATTGGAGTTTTGGAATTGGCGGGGAATTTACCGTCATTTGAAGATGGAGTAATCCACCCGACAATTAATTGCGAAAATCTTGACCCGGAATGCGAAATTGATAACCTCGTCATCGGAACTCCGAAAATTGTTGGAAATATTCGTTATATCCTCAACAATTCTTTTGGTATGGTCGGAATTAACTCCGTAGTTATTGTTGGAAAATATGATGAAAAATGAATAGAGAAACTGTAGTCAAATTAGTTGTTCGTCTTATTGTTTGGACTCAAGAGGAAAAAATTCAGTGGCAACGATTTCGTTACGATCCTTCCGCGCAACATCAATTGAGAGATATTCCTTATTGCGGGATTGTTTACACCGTACAGATTAGTGATTGTCATTTCCGTTTATACCAGGTTAAACAGTCAGGCAGTTATCCTGGAGAAACATACAGTTCTCAGGAAATGATGAATAGTGATCCTGATTATCTTTTTAAGATTTCGTTGGATGTTATTGATGCCAATGGTGATTTGGAATACGCATTTGAACCGATTTATGCAATGGTCGGACTATTTGAAACAGTCAGAGAACATTGTGCTCCGTCATTAAAAAAAATTGAAACATTGTTAGCGGATTGACAACCGCATATTATTAACCCATTCTTTATTTATTTTCCTATGACCGCATCTGAAATTCGAGAAGCCGTAATTAGTATTCTTTCCGATATTGCGCCGGACGAAAACTTTGTATCCATGAAAGACGAAGTTTCATTCCGTGATCAGTTTGAAATGGACAGTATGGATTTGCTTGATATTGTGCTTGAACTGCGTAAACGTTATCGGGTACAAATTCCGGAAGAGGATTACCCGAAACTGGACAATATGAATAGCACAATTGAGTATTTGTTACCGTTAATGAATCCATGATTGCAGTTGATTTTGGAAATACACGAGTCAAATTTGGTTTCTTCCGAAACGGTAACAATAACAATACGATTCTGAAACCGGATTCTGTACTGGCGGTGGATTCTTTATTTGCGGTTGAATCTGTTTCCGGTTTTGAAGCGATTGTTCATTGGCTTGGCGGAGTGGAGGAGCCGTCAACATGGTATATTGCGCAAACAGGGAATTTTCTCCGCTGGAATAAATTGCAAGTAAAACTTGCCGAATTTCGACCGCGAGATCGGTTTGAGCATATTTCATACAAAAATATTCCGATTCCGGTTGATGTTGAATTTCCGGAAAAGTTGGGACTTGACCGATTGCTATCGGTTTATGGCGCATTTTGCTGGCGGACATTCAACAGCGCATGTTTTGAAAAAGAAATGCGGATTTTAGTGGTTGATGCGGGCAGTGCGATTACGGTGGATTTACTTGCCGGTGAAGGTTATTTTGCCGGCGGAGCGATTTTGCCGGGGTTGAATGCGATGGCGGATTCACTGTCAAAAATTTCGTCACGATTACCTCGTATTAAGACGGAAGACATTTTATTTGCTGTTTATCCGGGCAAGAATACCGAAGAAGCACTTGCTGCCGGAATTTATTGGGGAGCAATCGGAGCAATCCGCCAGTTTCATCAACTTGTTCAAACAACACTTCGAAATGCCGGTTTACCGAGTCGTGTTCCTATTTTTCTTGTTGGCGGTGACGCTGAACATCTTCAAATTGGTCTTTCACTTTTTATGGAATCAGAAAATCTGTTTCTGTTTCCTGATCTTGTTTTGTGTGGTATTGCGTTAGCGGTTCAAAATCAACCGTATTTTTGTTCACTTACTGGTGATTGCCTCTAAAATTCCGAAATAATCAGCAAAAATTATTTTGGTTGACTGAGTAAAATATTTCGGTTTAACAGTTGGATTTGTACTTCGAGAGCCTTAATATTTTCTTTTAGATCGGTGATTTCTTTTCGTAACGAATCAACTGTTTGTTTAAGTTCTGTCAATTCTTTCGATGGTTTCGGAATCCAGGGTGAATCTGCCCAAGCCTGATCTTGATCAAAAGAAGTTGGTAAATGATTAGCGGATTCGATAGGATTATTGATAGGATTACCGGCGGGATTTCGCCCCATTTCCGGAGTTGGCGGCAAGGCTGGTCGAAGTGGAGATGCAGAACTTGGCGGGACATTTTCTTTTGGAGTTATCATTCCTGTTGCAGGAATTTCCCGACGCGGAAGTACCGGATTAGGAGCTGTCGGCGGCAATGTTCCGGACGGCAATGTTTCAGGAATAATATTGGGCGTTTTCGGTACAAGACCATTGACCAATCGTTCTTCACTCTCCATCGCGGAATTATCAATAGGAATTCCCTGTGTTTTGAGTTGGGAATTGATTTCTTTTAATTGGTTTACCAGTTCGGTTTGTTGTTCCTGAAGCGACGCGGTAAGTTGTTTGTCATTGGGATCGATAAACCCAAGAGTCCGTTGTGTTTGTTGAAGTTCAAAGGTCAATTGTTGTTTCATCCGAAGCAATACCATTGGATTCATTCGCGGCAACAACGGCTGAATTACCGGTGATCGCGGCGGTTCGGATACCAGTTCCGGCGGTATTTCCGGTGACACTGTTTCCGCTGACGACGGCGAAACCTCCTGAGCAATTACCAAAACGGTAAATGTTAGACTCAAGAGAACAAAAAACAAAAAACAAAATTGATTGAATATTCTCATTGTTATAAAAAAATTAAAAGATTGAATGAAATAAATTGTTTCCCAAAACTTAATATTCCTGACAAAACGGAATTGACTTTGTAAAGATGAAAAACAGTATAACAGAAGTGGAAAAAAAAAACAATATTTGTAATCTATCAGTGGAATTTTTTTACAACACGAAACACTCAAAATAGCACGAAAAATACAAAATTTTTGTTTTGACTCTTTTCGCGTTCTTTCGTGATTTTTCGTGATTTTTCGTGTGGTTCGTGTTTAAAAATTCCACTGATATATTACTTCAAATCATGTTTCAAGACAAAAGTGACGAATCAAAAAACATAACGATAAACGATATTCCGAATCCGCGAAAAGAGATCAAAAAACTTTTCAATCTAGCCAACGTTCCCATCCCAGAAATCACCTCAGCCGGAAAAAAACAAAAAAACTATGGACAATAAAAAAATTAAGAAATCTTGACCTAACTCGAATGAGGACAAATCCTTAATGCAAAAATTCTTGGAAAACAAATAAGGAACATCCGTTTTAACTCACGCATTGATGCTGTCTGCAGAATCGAGAACCTTTGCGTTTACGTCAAGTTTTTGCGTTACTAGTTGATAACTGTCGAGAATCTTGTAATCGGGATATACCCAAACGGCGTAACTATTCAGGAGAAAGGCCGCAAACCTGAATAGATACTCTAAAATTGTTGACAATAGGAGGAAAATCTTTAGAATTGTATCTTCAATTGTCGGCGATTTCAATGATTCAACCCGAATAGTCTTATGTGGTATCAATCAATTCAATTCAAACGGTCTTTTACGATT
>JAITBS010000074.1 GCA_031283515.1 Planctomycetaceae bacterium | reverse complement strand
CACGACCAAACATTTCAACACATTTTCAATTGTCAGACTCCTTATTTTGTAAGGTTTCTTTGAAATAACCGTTATTCGTTTACCATGACAATATTGCAAATAACACGTAATACTGTTTAAACTAAAGAAAATTTATACACAAATCCGCATTAGATGTCAACAGGTCTTTTGACCTTATTTTCGCTTTTTTCCAAAAAAACTCATTTTCATCTGTTTTTTTGAACAAAACAATTTGGCAATTGCCCCAAAATTTACAAAAATCGCATCGGTAATAAGGCAAATGTAAATGTTAATTTAATCATTGATTCCACCACAAATTCAATATCATAAATCACCAGTCCTTAAACAAACGAAAGTTTCCCACAATTTTTTAACAATATTCACGGCATCTTGTTTTTAGGAAGGATTATAGTTTATAGTACGTTTATATTGAGAAAACAATAGATTTGTTATGTCAAACCGGTTTAACGGTGTTTATTTTGTGTTTGGGATTATCGTTTCTAATTTCCTGCTTCCAAAGCGGCTTTGGCAAGAAGTTGACCGGCGTTTCGGCAATGCTCAAGAGTTTCCGGTGTCGGACGGAATTTGACGTCAATTGGTTTGGTCAGGCGTTTCCAACCGGCTTCTTCAATCCAACGATCAAGTTGATCCGAACCAGCATGAGCCCAACCATAAGAACCAAATGCTAATGCCGATTTACTTGTAAATTTCAAACCGCGTAAATATGTTGTAACCGACGACATTTGAGGCATCATTTGCAAATTGAGCGTCGAACTCCCAAGCGCAACAGAGGCAGCATCAAGCATTTCTGTTGCAATTCGGGTTAATGTTGTTCGCCGGACATGCAACAGTTGAACATCCACTTTGTCCGATTCATCTACCACTCCGTCAAGAATTGCACTCGCCATTTGCGCGGTACTGTCCCACATCGAATCAAAAAGAATTAACACTTTGGGAACATATTTTCCGCCTGCCCAATGTTGATAGGCTTCGACAATTTTTGATACATTGGTTCGCCAAATTAATCCGTGTGACGGAGCAATTATTTTGATTGATAGTTTAGCGGCAGTTTCGAGTGTTCGCAAAACTTGTTTACTGTACGGCGTAACAATATTGGCGTAATAACTCTTCGCTTCCGTCAAAATCGTTTCAAGATCGTATTGATCGTCGAAACGTTCCGAAGTCGCCAGATGTTGACCGAAGGCGTCCATTGAGAAGAGTAGTTGTTCTTCCGGAATGTAGGTGAACATGGATTCGGGCCAATGAACCATCGGCGTATTGATGAAGTTCAATGTTCGAGTTCCGAGTGATATTTTGTCTTCGGGCGAGATGACCTGAATTTTCCAGTTACCAATATCAAAATAAGCCGCCAAAGATTCACGGCATTTGGCGTTACAGAGCAATACCGCATTGGGAAGATTTGCCATGAGTGTTGCCAAACCTCCGGCATGATCGGGTTCTGCATGATTACAGACAACATAATCAACTTTCGGCAATTCCGTTTTTTCTGCGATGTGTTGAAGCAGACACGGTGCGTATAACCCTTTCACCGAATCAATAATCGCCGTTTTATCGTCGCGAATTAAATATGAGTTGTAAGTTGCCCCGCGAAACGTATCGAAACTGTGGAAGTCCCGAACATTCCAATCAACATAACCAACCCAATCAATATTTTTAACTAATTCTGTTGTCATAGAAAACCTCTTTTATTTTTATTACTTATTCCAGCATACTGTAACTGGTTATATCACCGTGAAATGAAATAACCAGTTACTTTAATAGTTTTATCGGCTTGCCGGATTATTCTAGGTTTTCTTTACTTTATTTTTTTGTAAAGCAAATTCAACTATTTCTTGGGCAAGATGAGTTGGAACGCGAATTAATTTTGTTGGACAACCATACTTACCGCTGCCTTTGGGACGCCCAACTCCTACTTTACGTGTAACTTTTTTTACCGTTTTTTTCACGGTTTTTTTAGCGGATTTTTTTACTGATTTTTTAGGCATTGAAAACTCCTTTGTAAAATCGAATACAGAAACTAAAATAAACTATACGAGATTATGACAAACTTATGATAATTGTCAAGACCACTTTTATTGTTAATCGGGAAAATAATTTGTAACTGCTTACATTTGTTACGGCGGATTTATTTATTACACTTTGAATGTGTTACGAGACATAAATATAGTTAGTAGTGAATAGTTAGTAGTGTTGCATGCGGAGTTTTTACCGCAATGGTTATAAATTCGCTTGCGAACTATTTCTTATTAACTATTTCCTATTTCCCTATTAACTATCGAGATTTGTTCGAAGAAAAACTTACGCAGTTCGGCTGCCAGGAACATGGAACCGGTAACACAAATGATATCATCGGCAGTTGATTCTGCCCACGCTTTGCGTAACGCTTCACCGCAATCTTCAATCGTTTCCAATTGAACATCTTTTTTGGGGGAATCCGGAACAATTTGGGAAACGAGAGAATCGGTATTTTCACAAGATTTCGGGTTCAGGGCAAGAACCACCGAATCCTCTTGTAATAAAACACCTGAATTGTCTATTAAATCGAAAAAGTCTTCTCTTATGTCATCAGGAGCATTCGGCAGGGAACTAACAATTGTTTTAAGACCTTGCGGCGGAAAACGCCGCGGATTGGAAGAATACTGAGTCAGAATAATTCGTTCAAAATATTGCAATAAATCCATCAACATTCCTTCAGCGTCTTTACCAAGTGAAATACCAAAAATAGCAACAAACCGTTTATCAGGAAAGTTTGTCTTTACCGTTTTAATCAAAGCCATTAACGAGGAACGGTTGTGTGCTCCGTCAAAAACCAGAATCGGTAATGTGTCCGAAGAACGAATAATTTCAACCCGAATAGGAAGATAGGCTTTCCGAAGTCCATTACGAATATTGATTTTGTCGAGTTTAATTCGGCTTGTTTTTGCGCGCAACAGCAATGCCGCCGCTATTGCCAGTGAAGCGTTGCGTATCTGATGCGAACCTAATAGATTTAAGGACAAATTTTTAAGTTCAAAATCCACAGGGAATTTGTTCGGAACCGTCTGGAAACAAAAACTTTTTTGAATATTTTCATGACGATTGTTCCGGTGAATATTGAACGCTTCACCGATAAAAAATTCCGGTGCAAAATGTTTTTTGGCGATATTACGAATTGTCTTTTGCGCTTCGGAATTTCGCACTGCCGAAATTAAAGGAATTCCCGGTTTGATAATTCCGGCTTTTTCCGCTGCAATATCCGCCAGAGTGGGACCCAATTGGGCAATATGGTCAAAACTAATACTCGTAATAATAGTAACATCAGAACGGCAAATATTGGTGGCGTCCAATCGTCCGCCCATACCAACCTCAAAAATTGCAACGTCAACTTGTCGTTGGGCAAAATATTCGAATGCAAAAAGAGTTATGAGTTCAAAATAGGTCAATTCTTCAAAAAGTTTTGGTTTCCACGCATTGATTCGGTCGCAAAGCGGTACCATTAGTTCGACAAAATCCTTTTCGCTACACGGAATTCCGTTAATAGCAACCCGTTCCAAAATAGAATAAAGATGCGGTGACGAAAAACGTCCGACACAACAATGATTTTCTATGAGGATTGATTCCAGCAAAACACAAGTCGAACCTTTACCTTTTGTTCCGGCAACATGAACTGTTCGATATCGAGTTTCCGGTCTGCCTAAATACTTGAGCAGTTGACGCAGTTCGCCCAACCGCTCTTCCATACCTTGTAATAAAAAATTTTGGTGAGTTTCCCAATTGACCCTCGACTCCAACATCTTCAATACTTCATCAAAATTTTGTAATGTCATGTTGAAAAGAATTAGGTTAGATTGCTGTTAGTAACTGTCTATTTTATTTTTACCACAGAGGACACCGTGTTCACAGAGAGGATTTTTAATTTGTATCAAAAACATAATTTAAAATAGACAAAAAGAGTGATGGGTATGAAGCAAAATATGCAAAATATACTGTGTGCTTTTATAAAAATTACTTTCCTAATCATTCAGTGGAATTTTTTCCAACACGAACCACACAAAAAAAAACACAAAAGAACATGAAAAGAGTCAAAACAAAAATTTCATATTTTTCGTGCTATTTTGTGTGTTTCGTGTTGTAAAATAGAAAACATCATAAATATTACCAAAAATTGTAATTAAAAAAAATGCTCTCTCAGTATCCTCAGTGTTCTCAGTGGTTAATAAAAAAAATAGACAGTTATTATGAATTTACAAATTCGGAGATTCGGTCAAATGCTTCTTTGAGAATATCCAATCCGGCGGCAAAGGATGCACGAACATATCCTTCGCAACCGAATGCCGACCCCATAACGGTTGCCACTTGTTTTTGCATCAACAGTTCCAGACAAAATTGTTCGGAATTATCAATACGAACCCCGCCAAGTGTTTTACCGAGATAATTTTTGATATTGAAAAAAACATAAAATGCTCCGTTCATTTCAGGACAAGTCAATCCATTGATATGAGCGATTCGTTTGGCGACATAGTTACGGCGTTCGATGAAAGCGGCGAGCATTTCGGTGACACAGTCTTGTGGTCCGGTCAGAGCGGCTAGTGCGGCATGTTGACTGATGCTGCTGGGGTTTGATGTTTCTTGGCTTTGTAATTCGCCCATTTTTTTCGCTATATTTTCTGGACTAAGTGTCCAACCGACCCGCCAACCAGTCATTGCGTATGTCTTGCTCACTCCATTCACTACGATTGTCCGTTCCTGTAAACCGGAACGCAATGTCGGAAAACTAACAAATTGATCGTTACTGTACACTAGTTTATCGTAAATCTCATCGGCAATGACAAAAAGATTTTTTTTGAGAACAATATCGGCAATCTCTTCCAATTCTTTAGCGTTATACATTATTCCGGTCGGGTTTGACGGATTGCATAACAACAACATTTTGGTTTTAGGTGTAATTGCCTGTTTAAAATGTTCGGTGGTCATTTTGAAATTTTGCGACTCTTCTGTTGAGAGGATCACTGGCATGGCACCGGATAATTTAACCAGTTCGGCATAGGAAACCCAATAGGGTGCTGGAATAATTACTTCATCATTAGGATCGAGTGTTGCGAAGAAAACATTGTGCAATGAATGTTTTGCTCCGTTTGAAACAACAACTTGTGAGGGTTTGTATTCGAGTCCATAATCAATTTTATATTTTTCGACGATTGCTTTTTTGAGTTCGGGAATACCGCTAGCGATGGTGTATTTGGTGTATCCTGATTTCATTGCGGCGGTTCCGGCATCACAAATATGTTGTGGTGTCACAAAATCCGGTTCACCGACACTCAAATCATAGACTGTTTTCCCTTGTGATTTGAGTTCTTTTGCCTTTGCCGACATAGCAAGAGTTGCGGATGGTGCCAGACCTTGAACAATTTTCGAAATAGCAATAGTCATAAACATTAAAAATGAGGAACAGGTTGCGGAATAGAGCAGTGAATATCGCGACGCAGACTTCACCCTTAACATATTACCATGAAATATCAGAACACTGTAGGGGGACAACCTTATCATGGGTAAAAGAATATTTCAGTCGATTTCAACCTATCAAAAAATAGTTTTATCCCAATCGGGAGCATTCCCATTCTGTGGTGGTTTTGGGCATCTATATCAGTAGTGATCTTATTCTATGGTAGGCGACGTTTCGCCGAAATGTCGCAACGGTTGAGCCGGTTTTCCCATTTCCGTCCATAAACAGGGGCAAGTCGGCTAGTGCTTTGTTAATCTTAAAAACCGGCATATTTTTAAATTGGGTCAATTGTTATAATATTTGTAGTATTTCAGCGTCAATTTTTATTCATTCCGTAACATTGATTTAAAGTTTCAAAGGAGTGTCAGTTTTTCGTAATTCAACCGAGCTGATTACGACAATTCCGCTGACTTGTTACTCAGATTTTGTTCATTTTCCTAACACGAAGGTTTTATTATGAAAAAAATTTATATTGTTCGTTTGAGCGAGCAAGAACGTCAAGTATTGTTATCAGTGATCCGCAAGTTCAAGGGCAGTTCTCAAAAAGTTCGACGTGCTCACATTCTTATTAAGGCGGACGTCGATGGTCCGAATTGGAACGATCAACAGATTGCTGACGCGTTTATGTGTTCTCGTCAAAGTGTCGAAAGCGTGCGTAAAAAATTCGTAACTGAAGGTTTTGAGGTTACTCTGAATGGCAAAAAACGCGAAACGCCTCCTCGTGTCAAGATTCTTGATGGAGATCAAGAAGCGGCAATTATTGCGTTGCGTCTTTCCGACCCTCCGAAAGGACACAACGGTTGGACACTCCGCCTTCTCGCCGAAAAGGTGGTTGAGCTTGAAATAGCACCGGCTGTAAGTCATGTTACGTTGCATAAAATGCTAAAAAAAAACTAAATATCGGGAAAATTGCAATACGAGGTGATTCCGCCGCAAGAAAATTCCGAGTTTGTCGCGGAGAATGAATTGTCTGCTTTAACTCGACAATGCGTTCATGGACGACATTTGGGAACCTTGGAGGAGTTACGTGAAAATGTTGTTGTCTGGGCGAGGGCATGTAATAAAAATCAAAAAGGTGTGCAATGGCAGTTCTCAATAGAAAATGCAAGAACAAAACTAAATGCACTATATCCCAAAATTAAAGACTAACAAAGCACTAGTTCTTTGTTAATCTTAAAATTTGGCATAGACAGAAAGATAACCTTAACCAAACCGGCTTATCGGAAAACACAATATCCCAAAATTAAAGATTAGCAAAGCACTAGCAAAGACACTTTAAATTTCTGTAAACTTGACAATAATAACAGTACAAATTGTTCTCAATCAAAATTGCCGAACGGATCAAATTTTGAGTGTGTTTCGTTTTTTTGGTGATTGGGGACAATATTATTGACAGTTATTTTTCTTCACAAGTCTGAATTATTGCCGATGTGTTGCGTAGGCATTCGGTAAGTTAATTCAATTTTTGTGAATTTGTGTTAATATACACAAAAAGAAACTCTACAAGGGAGGGATAAAATAGGCATTTTTTTTAATCTATGTGGAATTTAGAAATCGCTCATTGTAAAAGTCGAGCCGTTTAAAATTTATGGGGTATCGTAATCAAGTTCGCCGTAAAGTTCATTCGCAACCGATTATACAATCAAGAAAATACGGAATTATTTCATGGAATTTTCGCTAAAAACCGATAAACCGAATTAAAAGTTAGTAAACATTAGGACAAGCGACTCCTCTCTTTGAAGGTGATTGACCACTTTTTTATTGAATTCAAACTATGAGAAGTTAAAAAACAGATGTGATCAATGTTATGTCTTCCCAGATTGTTTATTTTTGCTAAACGCTAATGAACAAAATTGATAAATGTCAATATGAATAAATATTTCCTAGCGTTCATAGGGTGGTTGATAAAATAGGCAATTTTTATATTAAAATCCACAAATTGTTGATACCAGCAGATTTGCTGATCAGCCAAAATTGTGAAAAAAACAGATTCGAAAATGAATTATGTCAACCCCTAAAATCCTAATCACTGTTGTAATTTTACCCATTTTACTAATCAGCCTGTGAACACCATGCATATTTTTAAAAAGAGAAAAAATCTCCTCTTGACTTCCTGTTCTTTCTGTGTATAATTTAGAACTATCGTATCAGTACGATGATTTTTGTGTGTGCCGTATTGTCTTACGGTAAATGTTTTGTAGTAATTTTAATGAAACCCTGTAAAAATAAGGAACACAACAATGAAAAGTTTTGTAAGGAACTCCTTAAAAACCTCCCGACAAAATTTGGCGAATAATCTGATGTTAAAATGGGTAAACCAGTGGGGGGGGGGGGGGACTTTGTAATGAAAAAGTAAAGACTAATGAAGAGTTTTCTTCCACCGAACACAACTTTTCAACTCTTTTTTCGCTCATTCGTTCTTCACCGTTCGGCTTTACTCTCGTCGAACTTCTTGTGGTAATTGCAATTATTGGTGTGTTAATTGCTCTTTTGTTACCTGCAATTCAGGCAGCAAGAGAAGCCGCTAACCGTAGTTCTTGCACAAACAAAATCAAGCAATTACTAATCTCGCTCCACCATTATCACGACCAATATCAGTCTCTTCCGACACACGCTTCGGGAGCAAGTAACGGGGGTAACAACAAATTTGCCAATAGCGAAGATTCAAGTTCTACTCCCTATTCAAATGGTATCCGTGTTAATGCTTTTGTTCGCTTGCTCCCTTATCTTGAGCAAACGAGTCTCAATAGTGAACTGAACAGCGTTTACTATAACCGTGTTGACAATGGTTACAAATACATACCTTCAGCCACAACACCGGGAATGGTAGATCAAGTTTTGGTATCAGGTTCTACCTCTACCTATGAAGCAGGTTGTTATGGTACTTGGGTTGACTCGTTCATGTGTCCGTCTGATTCTCGAATTGCAGGAATTATTGATGGAACAATCCCACGACCTACAAATTATGTTGTGTCTCTAGGAGATACTGTAACAAATAATACTTCACGGGGTGTTTTTCAAGTTGCGTCAAACATTTGGATCGGCGGTTTAGAAGCAATTACGGATGGTACAAGTAACACGATTGCTTTCAGTGAAATCATTTGTGGTGCAGATGGAACCGGACGTAGTATTCGGGGAGGTGTTCTTCAATCTTCCTACACGCCAGCATCAAGTGTTCCGCGAGATTGTCAATCATTAAAAGATTCAAACAATATGTATTCTGGAACAAATCCGGTTGCTAATAATTGGCGGGGACGCCGTTGGGGTGACAGTCAAGTGACTTTTAGCACTTTTAATACGATTCTTCCACCAAATTCGCCAAGTTGTAGTTCTGGAACCAGTGACGGAAGCTCAGCAATTTTACCACCGAGCAGTTATCATCGAGGTGGTGTGAATATTGGAGTTTGTGATGGAAGTGTCCGGTTTATTAGCGATACCATTAACTGCGGTAACCTCGACCTAGTTGCCCCAGTGAACGGAGCCTCGCCGGGTGCATCGCAATACGGAGTTTGGGGAGCTTTAGGAACCCGACACGGTTCGGAAACTGTATCACCTTAAAAAGTAGTTTCAAATTAAAATTTGATTTTCATATCAAATCAATAACACAATTGTGAATATTAACTTAATCTTTCAACTCTAAAAAATAGGAATCGAAATATGAAAACTCGATATATCAAAGCCTTTACACTGGTCGAACTCCTTGTTGTTATCGCCATTATCGGAGTTCTGATTGCCCTTCTTTTGCCTGCGGTTCAGGCGGCACGTGAAGCGGCGCGGCGATCACAATGTACCAACAAGATTAAACAAATCGTTTTGGCTACTCATAACTATCATAGTGCCAATAAGGTACTTCCTCCGGGTTCGGCTCCGTTTGGAAATACCAGTAGTTCCTATGATCGAATGCGAAAAAACGCATTTGTTTGTCTGTTACCTTTTCTTGAGCAAGAATCTCTTTACAATTTGTTTACAGGTTCATTTGCCTCAAGTAGTCCCAGTAATACCACAGGTGGTGCTACCGGAACCGGAAATGGTCAAATCTGGTGTGCATCACTTTCGGCATTACACTGCCCCTCTGATGGAAATACTAAAAGTGATCCCGCACAAACCGGTCATACATCCTATCGTCTCTGTACCGGAGATTGGTTGGACGAACCTGGTCGCGGACCATCTTTCGTTCAGCCACGTGGTGTATTTGTTACAAGTGGGCGTCCTCAAAATCGTAACAGTTCTGTCTATCGGACATTGACCGGTATTACTGATGGAACAAGTAACACCATTTGTATTTCTGAAGGTGTGATTGGTGAGGGAACCGCTAATGTTACCAGTTCTGGAACCAATCCGTTACGTGGAGGAATCGCATGGAGTAATACAACCGGAATCCCAACTTGTACCGGAGATCCCTCAGCTACTACCACAGATTTAACAACATGCCGAAGTTATAAAAACGGGTTGTACTTTTCTGCGGGAACTTATGAAGTCCGACAAGACCGTATCGGATTCCGATGGGGTGACGCTGCACCATGGTATTCGCTCTTTTCAACAATTTTTCCTCCAAACAATCCAAGTTGTAATCATGGCAATGGCGGAGATGAACGTCATCCGATGTTAATCTCTGCTTCAAGTAATCATTCGGGTGGTGTCGTTTGTGGCATTGCCGATGGAACCGTTAAATTCGTTTCTGAAACTATTGATGCCAGTGATTCTCTTGCTGTAGGTCAGAACATAAGATGCGTTCAGTCTGGTAAATCTCCTTTCGGTGTTTGGGGCGCACTTGGTTCTATCGAAGGAAATGAAAGTGTTGCACTACCGTAATGTATTACTATTTACACAAAATAAACAAAAAAATACTGATTGTTTTATATTTTTTGGTAAATGGATTGTCCATAAAATAAAGGTAACTGTCTATATTTATAAATCAATGCCACTGTCGATAATTTTTTTTACACTCCCGAACTAGTTTTGACAGGGTTGCCTCTTTGGACTATTATTCGTTGCCCTCTTTGGATTGTGTTGCGATATAACAACCCATTGAGGGCATTTCTATGCCGGTTTTACCAAAAAATTCCAAATTACGCCAGAGCAATTTTTTACCGACCGCTACTCCTTCCTTTCTTGATCCTTTTTTGAAGGATGATCGTGTTCCTTTTCACGAGATTATCTCCGCCGATTTCATTCAGGCGATCTTAGACAAACACGCGAGTCAGTTCGGTAACACTTATCACGCGGTTTACACCCCGCTTTTGACCCTGTGGATGGTTCTTTGGCAACTCCTTTCCGATGCCAGTTGTGCTGCAACAGTTGCAGTTGCGATTGTTTATTGCGAAACTATGGGCGTGAAAGTTCCTGGTGTTGATGTGATAGTGTGGATGTTGGGCAAAAGTATCTACACATTTTTTTATTTTTAGGTGTATTTTTTTGTGTTACGAGTTTTTTTCTTGTTGTGCGGCAGCGTTCGTTACGCACACCAAACCGCGTGAAATCAGTTTTACGGGAACTTGGAATCGAGTTTCGGCTGGCTGGTTATTACGTAGTAGGAAGAGTTGTGTTTCCGACAAAGTGATACGACAGACATTGACGGACATCGCGAGTTATCGAGTGGGGAATCGTCCGGGACGCTTGGAGCCGCGGGTAGTACGCAAACGCCCCAAACCGTTCACGAAACGAATATCACCGAAGAACACAAACGACAACAATAGAATTGGAATACTTCTGAAAACATCAACTCGAAAGAAAGGATGAAAAAAACGATTCAAAAATAAGAATGCCCCTTAAACACCTCACGAATATCCTAGAAAATCTAACGACAAACGTGATAAACGATAAAGGTACGAACAAAATACTTCAAACAAATGGCACATGGCACTTATAACATATACAAATAACGTAACCATTGCACTGAAACGTTGCTATCGACAGTGGCATTGCTATTATGACACAAATGAACGTTTCCCATATATCAACATTATTGCTCTTATTTTTGGTATTATTAACCGGATGTTATTCGGAAAATGTCAAAGTTCATGGAACAGTATCATTTCCGGATGGACAACCTTTGACTAAAGGAGTGGTTGTGTTCCAGTCCGAGAAACATGTTGCCAAAGGAACGCTTGATGATTCCGGAAAATTTGTACTCGGCTCAATCCGTATTGCAGATGGTATTCCTCTCGGCATTTATAAAGTTTTCATTACATTAGCATCGGTTCCCGATAAAAATTTTATCCCACCGCCTAGCGAACCGGATGCTATGAACTATATCAGTTTAGTTGCTGATCAATACACTTCCGCCGAAAAAACACCTTTGACTTGTGAAATCACTAAAAGTGGAACACAACATCTTGTTGTTGAACCACCTTTGAAATAGATTCGCAATATTTCAGTGGGATTTTCGTGAAGAGTTACAACGGAATTGTTATGTTTTGTTTATTGTTCGGCAGATTCGTTGGTTTGCGGTGTTGATGTTTTCGGGTCATTGACACCGGCAATTTTCGCCAGCGTTTCCGGAAATTCAATGCCGCCAACCTCCTTCATCACTTGCAGAATCGGTGGTAAAGTCCTTGCCATGTTTTGCAAAAATCCCGCAGTTGCCGATTGGCCTCCGTCTTTGGCACCACCATCCCAAACAATAATCTTGTCAAATTTAATGTTTGAAATCGCTTGCGACGACGCCTCAATCAGATTGTCAAAGTGTTCCAGCATAAGAAGTTGGAACGCCTTTTCCGCTCCACCACACGCTTCAATAATCCGTTGGAGACCTTCACCCTTTCTGGCTAAAATCTCAAAATTCCCACGCGCTTCCGCTTCAAGTTTGGCAAAAATCGCTTTCGCTTCGCCTTCCGCTTCAATACGCCGTTGCTCCGCAAGAGCCTCCGCTTCAACAATTGTTCGTGCTTTTTGCGCTTTGGCAGGCGCTTCAAATTCCGCACGCTGTTTCGCTTCCATCAACTGGGCTTCCGCTTGCGCCGCTTTGGTTTGAGCAAGATATTGAGCTTCAAGAACCGCCGCTTCCGCTTCACGTTTTTTTGTTTCACCAATCTTAAATGCTTCCGCTTGCTTGACTTGCAACTCCGCCTGAGACGCCGCAATAACCGCTTTCGCCTTGTTTTCACCTTCGATAGATGTTGCGTTGGCATCCGCCTGCCGAACATTCAATTCGGCTTGCGAAACAGCAACCGTTGCTTTGGCACGGTTTTCACCTTCCACCGCAGTTGCGTTCGCTTCGGCAGTCTGAATACGCATATCTCGTTCAGATTGTTTGACTTGCGCCTCACAAAGGAACGCCGCTGTTTGTTCGCCCACCGTTTGTTCTTTTTTCGAATCGGCAACCTTAATCGCCTGATCCCGCGTCAACTCCGCAAGTTTAACTTCCTTATCCCGCTCCGCTTCACGAGTTCCGATCATCTGCACTTTCACCGCGTTGGCAACATTAATCGCCTTCGCCTGCTCCGCTTCAGCAACACGAATTTCCCCCATCTTTTCGTTGTCGGCAACATCACCCCGCGCTTTCTGAATTGCCTCCGATGCCGCTTTACGCCCAATCGCTTCAATATATCCGCTTTCGTCCGTAATATCCGTAATATTAACATTGATCAACACCAAACCAATCTTACGTAACTCAGGATCAAGCGATGTCGTAATATTTGTCAGAAAAGTTTCACGGTCACGATTAATCTCTTCGATGTGCATTGAGGCGATAACCTGCCGGAGTTGCCCGAAGATAATGTCTTCGGCTTGTTTGGCAATCTGGACTTTCGTCAAACCAAGAAGCCGAACCGCTGCGTTTTGCATTTGTTCCGGAGTTGTCCCGATAGCAACCGTGAACACGCTCGGAACATTGACACGGATGTTTTCCATCGACAACGCCCCACGCAACGGAATTTCAATCTGCATCGGTTCGAGACTCAAATAAGCGTAATCCTGAATCACCGGATAAATAAACCGCGCACCGCCATGAACACAAATAGATGTTTGACCTTTACCGCTCTTGCCGTAAACAACAAGAATACGGTTACTCGGACAACGCCGGTAACGCTTAACGATTAAAACAAACACCGAAAGAAGTGTTACCGCCAACAGTACGGCGCCAAGAGTGAGTACAGTGTACAAATTTTCCATGATAGTAAATGTTGTTAAAAAAGGGTGAAACGGTTATCAATCGTTGTTGATATTTCCGTCTTCGTTTGTAATTTCCGTAATATTAGCATTGATTAACACCAAGCCGATTTTTTGTAATTCGGAATGAAGTGATTCGGTGATATTGGGCAAAAACACTGATGTTTCCTGTTGACGGTTTATTTCTTCGTTGGGAATGGACGCGATAATTTGAGAGAGTTGTGTGTTGATAATGGTTTCGGCTTGTTTTGCGATTTGCGGTTCCGGAAGACCCAGCAATCGAATGGCGGCGTTTTGCATTTGTTCCGGTGTTGTCCCAATGGCAACCGTAAACACTCCCCGCACACAAAAACGATTTTTTTCCTTCGACAACACCCCGCGTAACAAAACTTCAATCTGTATTGGTTCAAGACTCAGATAAGCATAATCTTGAAGAACCGGAAAAACAAGCCTCGCACCGCCATGAACACAAGTAAATTGTTGATCTTTTCTGTTTTTACCGTAAATAACAAGAATCCGGTTGCTGGGACAAATCCGGTAACATTTAAACAAGACAGTAAATGTCAACATTATTACTATCGTTATCATGGCAGCAACAATGCTCAGTACAATAAAAAATGCATTCATGATAAAAATATGGGTAAAATCGGGTAAATGGAATAAATAAAGGTAACAAGATAATGTTGTACTCAATCCGGTTACAACCGGCAAAATCGTCAATCGCTCCGATAATTCTGAATTTGTTCAAAATTAGTATAGGTTAAAAAAACGAATTTGTCAAAAAAATGATTTATTTGGACAAAAAATGGTGTTTCTTGTAAAGTTTTGTCCAGAAAGTAGTACGAAAATATCGATAATTCGGAATGAGCCTGTTTATAGACATACTCCATCTTTGACGAGATTGGGGATAATTATGTAAATATGGAAAATGGGTAAAAACATAACCGTTTACCCTTCGGTTCGAAAGGACGACTATGCAAAGCACCAACAAAAAGACCACCAAAAGTACCGAATCGGTAAAGAACATTGATTCACTTTGGAAGGAAAAGGAATACGAAACAGGGATACTATTCAACCTGAAAAAGGTTTTGTTGTACTTTGCAGTGATCTTGTTTCTATTTTGTCCGGTCATTTCGTACGCCCAACAAGCTCAGGTCAATGTTCGGAATAACGATAATGAAATAGTGTTTCAGCTTGATTTTTACGGGCAAGGTCAGGGTTCAACCGATGATTTTTCTCAGGCACAAATCAATGCGATTACGGAAGCCGCCCGATATTGGGTGGACATGCTCAAGGCAAACGGAACCATGCCGCAAGTTCTTGACGCCGCAGGAAACAAAATTCCCAGTCTGGACACTAACGGTAATCCCATTCTCGACGCCGCCGGAAATCCAACTTATCAACGCCAACCGGTTGTCTTTAGCATTTATTACGATAATACTATTGTCGGAAACGCCAACGCCGGTACAAACGGTTATGTTCAGAGTAATATTGACAATTATAATCTTGGTCTTTCGCAGGCATTACTTACTGATGGAATTTACGTTAATGCTGTTGGCGGAGGACACGCAACTATTAATGTCGGTTCCGGTTGGAATGTCCGTGCCGGTAACCAATCTCAAAGCGGAAGAGTGGCGAATGATCTAACACCGGTCTTGATTCATGAAATGGGTCATGCGTTGGGAATTGCATCCAGCGCAACCTATGAGATCGATCCGATAACAGAAGTCCTTACATGGAAATTTCGCGATGTACTTTCCCGATACGATAGCCGATTACGTGACAACAACGGTAATTCGGCAAGTGTTAAACCCGGTTCAACGGGAAAAATTATTGGTTACGACGATACATCAAACCATAGTCAAGCGGATACAATCTTTGATATGGGTGATCCGCTTGCGCCGTATTTACAAGGGAATCCGTCACATCCTACCTTTGTCGGTAAAAACACACTCGAATTATGGTACGGAAAATCCGTCAATCAATTAACCAATCTCGAAAAAAACAGCGGTGTACCGGTTACGGGATATACTTACGATCTCGGCTGGAATTATCCTTATACTCCTCTTCAATGGCAGTACAACCCCGGCGGAACATTGTCCCATATTGATACAACCAATTCGTTAATGAGTTGGCAGGAATACCGTAATTACCCGGGTTTTATCGAAATCGAAATGGCAGTGATGCAAGATATCGGTTACACCGTCGAACGCCGTGACTTTTTCGGAAAATCGTTTTATGTCAACGGTGACGGAACGCCGTTTTATAATTCCGCAACATTTGGTTTTTGGGATGCGGCATTGCAAAGTTACGATATGTCGCGTCCCAATCTCAGTTCTTACGCAATGGGGGCTCATCTTTTTGCGAAGGATTTGAATGTAATTCAGACAGGTTCCATTTGGGCAAACGGTCCTGGAAGTGCAGGTATTCGGATTGACGGTTCGAACAACAAATTGACTCTTGGCAGAGGAACAAGTGTTTACACGGATGGTCTCAACGGTATTGGTATTCTGGCGGCTTACGGTAAAAATCATTCCGTTATTCTTCAAGAAGGAAGTTACGTCCACGCAACAGGTCAAGGCGGTATTGGTGTGAGTTTTAATTTCGGAAAAGATTTATTGGGAAGCAATCGCGGTTCGTATTATTACACTCTTGTCCCTGTTGTCACCGAACCGACAATCGGAATGCTGTACGGTGATTACAAAATTTTGGAAGAATTAAACGGACCGCTTGTAAAAACATTTGATGTTTCAGGAACGATCACCGGAAGCCGTTCACATGAAATTGTAACGATAGAACCGAGGTGGGGTGTTTCCAACGCCTTGCAAGAATCCAGCCGCAAATTTGTTATCGGAGCAGCGGTTTATATTGACGGCACCGCGCAAGTCGATCAAATTAATATCATGAACGGAGCAACAATCAACGGTAATATTCTTTCGTTCCACCGTAATTCGATGGCACAGGATTTGTATCCTGAGGAATATCTGAGCGATGAACTCGGTAATCCCACAGAAATTGCCGAAGCCTTGTTTGGAGTCTATTCACAATTGGATCTTCATACGGATATTACATTTGGTTACAAAGCCGGCACCAACGGTGCTGCAACAAATCAAATTGATAAGGATTTCAATTTCACCTACAAAGACAACATCAATTATTTCCGTTACGAAGTGATTCCGAACATTCGTTATCTTGATCCGGCGCGGGTGGTTATTTCGCCCAATACCGCCAACAGTGATCCGAAATTGAAAGAGGCTCTTGAGCAGATGGGTGCTACGATCAATGCACGAGGTAATATTATTGATATACCGGTTGGTCATGATCAAGGAACAGGGTTTTATCCGGGCGGTGAAGTCGAAGAAGATGAAGACGGTAATATTCCCGATGATGATCGGGGATATTGGGTGAGTCCGTCGTACAATCTTTTTAATGAAGATAACGATACATTCTGGGAGTTTGTTGTTTGGGATGACGGTTTTATGTTTGACGATGATATTGCTGCGGCAATTGTAAAACCGGGTGACGGTAAAGTTTACGCGGATATTATTACGCCGGGTTCGGGAACCACGCTCTTACATTTTGTCGGCGGAACAACGGAATTTCAGGGTAATACTGTTTATGCCAAGAATCTGACTATTGAGAGCGGAGCAACTTTGATGTTGACACCGGCAATTCCCAGTGATGTTAGTTCGACAATTAATGTTAAGGTTGTTGATACTAACGGCAATCCTTATTTAGATGCGGATGGTAATCCTCTTGTTGACGAAAATGGTCAACCTTTTGAAGTAGAATGTTTATTATCGCCGCTTGCAAACACTACATTGAAAATACCGGAAATTAACATTTCCGCCAGTTTCAATCCTGAAGTATTACCGGACGTTAATCCGATTAACTTGGCTTACACGGTGTTTCCGCATCCCAATCCGCCGGCGATGGATAATTTCGGACGCATTGCTGGTGAAGGCGTGTTCCGGTTTGGGCAACGCCGATATACTTGGGATGGGAACATGCAAGAGTTATACGGATTGATTGGTCAGGAATCGTATTACTGGGAGGGAACGCTCAACAATGAAGGAATTATTGCACCGGGAGCCCAAAACGGTGACGAAATTGGAATTATCAATATTGTCGGCGATCTCAGATTCGGCAAAAACAGCGTGTACGAAGTGACACTCGGCGGAAACACATTAGTGAAACGATATACCAGTGCAATCACACAAGACGGTAAATACATTGATGAAAAAGGGAATATTTATGATCCGACAATCGGACAGATTTGCGGTTTGAATGTTGATCCGAACACGGAATTAGATGAGATTCCCAATTCCAATCCGAATATTTCGCCGCTGGAACTTCCGATTCGCTATGATCCGATTTACGGAACGGAAAATGATTTGCTTGTTGTTTCCAACAACACAACAATGGATGGAACGGTCAAGGTTACATTTCTTCCTGACAAGGTTTTCGGTAACGCCACAACAACACACACGATTATTCAATCAGGGACATTTACACAGGGTTCGAATTTCAAAAAGGTTGATTTTGAAACAGGATTTCTTTACGTATCCGATGTTTTTATCAATCCTTACAATACTCATGAAGCACAATTGACGGTAATTCGTGATTTGGATTATTTCAAGAATTGGGCAAGAACGAAAAATGAAAAATCGGTTGCCTCCGCGATTGATGCCTCGTTATTTGAACGGCCGGATATTGCGTTTTCACTTGGTGATGCGTCCAATTCTGCGGAGAATCTCCGTGATGTGTACCGTCAGATTGGGGCGTCGGTTCGGGCGAACAGTGCGTTGATCAACCTTTGGAATCCTTCGGAACTTTTGTTCAACCGAATTGGTTACGGCAATGGTTCGATGCCGACCGGAAATCGCGGACAGGTGAATTGGAACCGTATGAGCGGACGAACTGCCCGAATACTTGGTCAAACTCCGTGTCAAACGGCAATCAAACGAACTGGCGGTCTTTGGGGCGATTTTACCCAAACTTTTTTCAATGCGGAATCAGACGGTAATTCCGACAGTTACAATATTAGCCGTTCTGGTTTTATGGTCGGCAGTGAGTGGAATTTAACGCCGTATTCTGCAATTGGAGCGATTGCTGCTTATGCCAACAGTAATTTGAAACAGGTTGGCGACAAAATGGAAAGCGACGATTATGTTTTGGGAACTTATTTTGTTTGTGCTCCATTCAATGAGTTTGAGTTTAAAACTTATATTGGGTTGGGATTTCAGGAATACGACATGGATCGTTATGTTCGTAACGCAAACATTGTTTATGACAGTGTTACTGGAGCCAACGGTATTTTTGAGCATTATGTTTCCAACACTAAGGGAAATACGTTTAATTTAAGTCTTGAGTTGGCGCGTCCGTTGATGTTGCATCCAACTTTTATTTTGCGTCCGACATTGGGATTTGACATGCAATATCTTTGGCAGAACGCATTCGCAGATCGGAATTACTCATTGATTTCCGATGCTGACGGAAGTTATCGTTACGGGTTGCGGTATAACAAGATGAACTTTCACCGTTCTCTACTTCGCATTGGTTTCAGTTCGGAGACAACCGGAACACGTGGTGGTATTCGGATGCGAGCGTTTTACAACACCAATCTTGCTGGAGACGATGTTCCGATTTCAGAGGTTGCGTTTCTGGGAACCGGCAATGTGTTCCGTGTTCAAGGAGTTGATCTTGGCAAAAATTTCCTAAGTTTGGGTGTTGGAGCCAACTACTGGCTTGATGGTGAAAAAACGAGTTCGTTGTTCCTGGATTACGACACAAACATCTATAACTCGAACCAAAAAATTGATGTCCATACATTCAGCATTGGATTTTTACAAAATTTCTAATTGTTTCCATTATTGGAAACTTGGATTTACAAAATTTGGT
>JAITBS010000679.1 GCA_031283515.1 Planctomycetaceae bacterium | reverse complement strand
TGATGTATCAAAAGAAAATTTTCCTACAAAATAGAATGATAGTCAATAACCTCAAATTAAAAAAATAAAAAACAAAAAAATTTGGTAATCTATCAGTGGAATAGTTGAGAGTTGATAGTTGATAGTTCGCAAGCGGATTACGACCAAAACGTTTTGAATCCGCGTGCGAACTCTCCACTATCAACTCTCAACTCTCCACTAACCACTGCCCTTTCTGGGCGATGGTGAGGTGATGATTCGTTCCCTACCGCGTTGCGGTAGGTTGTTATGCAATGTCCTTTCAGGACGAAGAGGAAAAGAAAAAAACAATAATTCCACTGAAATATTACGATTTTTGTTTTCAATACGATTATGAAATATGCTGAATTTTAAGAATGAAAGATGTGTGTGTGTATTCCTACAAAACCGAATTTTCACATGCAGTGAGTATAAGACGAATGAGAAGTATTTTTTTCCAAAAATTTTTCCAAAATTTTTTCCAAATTTCCAAAAATAAAAATTTCACTGATAGATTACAAACATCGTTAATCTCTCTGTGAATTCTGTGTTCTCTGTGGTTAATAAAAAGAGACAATTATCCGATATTCTGTTGCGATAAATATCCTTTCGCAAGGAAAACAATATTGATATATTAGCGATTTATTTTTTTCGTTGCGGCGGTTCATTGGCAATCGCTCTGGCATAATTGGGATTTTCTGTTTGTGCGGTAATTTCATAGAGGAAACGACTGGGAATTGTCGGCCGCATTTTTCCCCATTTCATCCGCTGCAAAGCAAGAGTTAAGGTCAGATGTTGTTTGGCACGCGTAAGACCAACATAACAAAGCCGCCGCTCTTCATCAACCGCCAATATATTGTCCTCACGAACACTTCGATGATGCGGTAAAATCCCTTCTTCCATGCCGACCATAAACACTTCAGGAAATTCAAGCCCTTTCGCTGCATGTAACGTCATTAACACCACAACATTTTGATTCAGTCCCTTCTTTTTTTCACTGCCGAAATCAGAACCTGCAAGCGAGGTGTTGTCCAGAAATTCCCATAACGCAGGTTTTTCTGTATCGTTAATATATTCCGCTGCGGCATTGAAAACCTCACCGACAGAATCCCAACGGTTGGAACGTTCGTTTGGGTCTTGATATTGACGGTTGATTTCACGCTCGTAATCAATCACGGATAGAAAATTCTTCAAATTTTGTACGGTGAAATCGCGGCGGAGATTTTTTTGTTGTTCTTCGATCAACACTCGGAAGGAATGAAGAGTTTCGGAGGTTTTATCTTGTAACTCGGACATTGTTTCTATTCCGGTTCCCAACATATCCCAAAGCGGTATTTTTTGTAATACCGCAGCGGCAGTTAATTTTTGAATAGTTGTTGCGCCAATACCTCGCGGCGGTGTGTTCAAAATGCGTAACAACGAAATATCATCATTGGGATGATTAACCACTTTTAAGTACGATAAAATGTCCCGAACTTCTTTACGATCAAAAAATGATTGACCGCCAATCAGTGTGTAGGGAATTTTTGCATTTCGAAGTTCCATTTCAAAAGCACGGGGTTGTTCGTTGGTGCGAAACAAAATTGCAAAATCGCGCGGCTGACATTTTGCGGCGGTAAGACGTTCTTTGATTTTGGTAACAACAATTTTCGCTTCGGTTTCGCCGTCTTTACATTGAATAATATTGGGCGTTTCTCCTGAAATTGGTGAGAGTAATTTTTTACTGTGCCGCTGTTTATTGAAAACAATAAGCCGGTTTGCCCAATTAAGGATTTGTTTTGTTGAACGATAATTTTCTTCAAGTCTTATGATTTTGGCGTCGGGCCAATCTTGTTGAAAACTCAGAATGTGTTTGACATTCGCACCGCGCCAACCGTAAATTGCCTGATCGTCGTCGCCAACCACACAAAGATTCCGATGCGGCAACGCAAGCCCTTTGATAATCCGGTATTGGCTCATATTTGTATCTTGATATTCATCTACTAAAAGATGATCAAACCGTTTGGATTCTTCTTCGAGTATTTCGGGAATTTGAAAGAGGTTTTCCGTAATAATAAGAAGATCGTCGAAATCAACCGCTCCAACTGTCCGCAATATATTTTGGTAATATTCATAAGCACGTAACACCAAATAATCCTTAGCCGTTTCAATTTTAATTTCTCTGGCGGCTTTGGGGTAATCGAGTCCTAAACTTTTCCAAGAACTAATTTTTGCCAACATTTCACCGGGGCGCAATGCCGCATTGGATACTTTGATTTCTTTAAGAACTTGCCGAGCAACAGATTCTTGATCACCGCGATCATAGATTGCAAACTGTTGTGGATAACCAAGTTTGGTGATATGCCGCCGTAAAATCCGTACACAAAGTGAATGAAATGTTGAGGTTTCGGGTTTTGCATTCTTCCGGCTATGATTTGGGAGGAGTTCGGCAATACGGTTTTGCATTTCTTTTGCGGCTTTGTTGGTGAACGTTACGGCAAGAATTCGGTTGGGACGGATTCCATTCCGAATAAGCCGAGCAATCCGATAGGTTACAACACGTGTTTTTCCAGTGCCCGCTCCGGCAAGAACCAGTAATGGACCATGTAGTGTTTCTACGGCGTTGGATTGAGCGGTGTTTAGAGTCATACCTTGTTAAAACGTCCTACCTCGAACAAGAAATCGAAAACGTTTTATTCTACCGCACTTCCGAAAATTGGCAATTCCCTGTTATGGTGTTGTACACAGTTGGTTTTTCATTTCCGTCCGTCAACAGGGGCAAGTCGGTGAGAACGCCGTATTGTATTATATTGTACTGTTTAAAACGTTTCGGCGAAATGTTGGCTACCTCTTAAAAAAAATCGTAACACAATAAAACATCAATCAAGTGAATGCAAGAAGGATACAAAAGAATCATTCCACCAAAACCTCATTTCCACCTAATTTAAAAAACAAAACAACCTCAGTAGCAAAAGAGATCATAGAAAATAACAACCTCATTAAAATATCAGTGGAATTATTATTTTTTTCTTCACCTCGAAGAGGTGGAATTTTCATAACCGTAGGTCAAGCGAATCGCGACCT
>JAITBS010000594.1 GCA_031283515.1 Planctomycetaceae bacterium | reverse complement strand
AACAATACGGCGATAGCCGACTTGCCCCTGTTGACGGACGGAAATGAAAAACCAACCGTGTACAACACAAATAACAAAACCAACCGATGCGATGTTTCGGCGAAAGGTCGCCTACCTTTCAGTCGCCTCATTACCTCATTGTTTTCCGTGTGAATGAGGTAATGAGGTTGTTGTTTTATGATCACTTTTGCTACTGAGGTTGTTTTGTTAGGAAAAATTAGGTGAAAATAAGGTTCGCAGGCGGAATAATACCGTTTCGGCGATAATCCGCCTGCGACACTATTCACTATTCACTATTCACTCATAACTATTAACTAACAGGTCGCCTACCTTTGGAGTCCATTGGTAAACAAATTGACGAAGATTCCACTGATAGATTACAAAAAAACAATTTATGACAAGTGAGTCTAGTCAACAAGTGTTGGATTTGATATAATTCCTACGATTGTTCGACAAGTTTTCTGTAACTGTTTATGACAATACCGGCAAGAGTAACGTCTATTGTTAGTCCGCAGATTACGCAGATTTTTCGCAGATTATTTTTTTGAAAACACTTTAATCCGAGATGAGGAAAAAGTTATGTCACGTATGTTCCTTCGAATGTTATCAATGTTTATATTTGTTTCCTTTCTGATTGGTTTTGCTACAACAACGGAGGCGCAAAACCGATTGTTTTTCCCAAACCGGGCGCGAAACAAAACGGCAATTCCTTCACAACCCCCAAAAACTGTTACGATGAATGAAGAATCTATTAAATTGAAAGTTCTTTTGGACATTTATCAAACGGAAGCGTTTGAATTGTTCAAACAATCCACTTATGCCGAATGGGATGCCATGACCACCGGTAAAGAAGAGGCGTTCAAAAAGTCCGCCGATGCCAAACTAAAATGGGCAGAATACCACAGTAATAAAGAAAAATATGCAACAATTAAAGATTTGCGAAGTAAAGCGGTTGGTTTTTCTGAAATTGATGTGCGTGCTGCTGAACGGATGGAACTTCAGTACGCCCAAAACCAATTGCCGCCGGAATTGCTTAAAAAAATGCTGGACATGTCTTCGGAAATCGAAAAAACGTTTCAGAATCAGCGTCCCAAATTGGACGGTCAGGAATATACGAACAACGATTTACTTGAAATGCTTGAAAAAGAAACTGATTTAGTGAAACGCCGAAAAATTTGGGAGGCACTTAAACAGGTTGGTGATGAGGTTGACGATCAGGTGATTGCGTTAGCCAAAGTCCGCAACGACGCTGCCCGGCAACTTGGTTTCAAAAATTACTGGGAAATGCAAGTTGTGTTTCAGGATTACAAACCGGACGAACTTCTGGCTATTTTCGAGGAACTTGAAACAACAACTGCTCCGATTTTTGCTGAAATGAAACAAGAACTTGACACGGAACTTGCTGCCAAATTTAATATTCCGGTTGATCAGTTGATGCCTTGGCATTACGATAATCCGTTTTTCCAACAGGCTCCGCCGTCGAAAGAAGTTGATCCTAATTTGTTTTACAAAGATAAAACCAAAGAAGAAATTATTGCTATTGCGGTTAAGTATTATAAACATTTGGGTTTTCCTTACGAAGAGGTTTTGAAGCGGAGTGATATGTTTGAACGGGAAGGAAAGAATCAACATGCGTTCAGTATTGACATGGACACATTGGGTGATGTCCGTAATCTCTGTAATGTCAAACCAACGGCGGAATGGATGGATACGGTGTTACATGAAGGCGGACATGGCGTTTATTCGTTGAACTGTAACAGGAATTTGCCGTTCAATCTCCGAGATTCGGCTCATATTTTTACGACGGAAGGTATTGCGATGATGTTTGGGGCAAAAGCCCGAACTCCGCAATGGATGATTCGTTTTGCCGGAATGAATCCCCAAACCGTCAACAACGCCGCTGAAGCGTTACGAAAACAACGCCGCCGTGAACAATTAATTTTCTGCCGATGGACAATTGTAATGCTCCATTTTGAAAAGATGTTGTACGAAAATCCCGATGCTGATTTGAAAACATTGTGGTGGGAAATGGTAACGAAATACCAATTACTAAAACGTCCGGAAGGACGAAATGCCGGAGATTGGGCGTCCAAACCGCATTTTGTGATTGCGCCGGTCTATTACCATAATTACATGCTTGGCGAGCTCTTCGCCGCGCAACTCCGACAATCACTCGGTAAAGTGTTTACTAATGATGATCCGAAAATTGGAAGAATCCTTACGGAAAAAGTTTTTGCACCTGGTGCAAAATATAGCTGGCCGCAGTTTGTCGAACAAGCAACCGGACAACCCTTATCACCAAAAGCGTTTTCAAACGAATTATCCCAAAGCCAATAAAAGGATTACAATTTTCCATCAGACGATCTTTCTCCGAACGTCATCAATAATATATCGTCGAGTTTTTATTAATACTATGCGGCAAGCACATAATGCTACAGGTAATAAAACAAGTAAAACGTGCAAAAATTCAAAAAACTGCCAAGAAAACACGTCAAGAGAAAAAAAATACCGTCAAGAGTTTTTTGATTGACTTGTATTCAAACAAACCGTTTGCAACTGCGGAGCTTGAAACATTGCTAAAAGAGTACAATATTGACGATAAATTTTCTCAAGAGATTCTTGATACCGTCAAAAAACAAATAAAAAGTAAGTAAAATAATAGTCCGCAAAACATGACAATGCCATGCCTGGATGGATTTATTGTTACAAACGATTCATGCGCACGGTATTCAAAGCTATTCTGTATCATTATTAGCACCATCGCCCTATACAGCGTTTGGCGTAAAAAACTTAACATTAAACCCTAGCGGTGGCGATCCAATAAGTAATTCGGGAATATCCGGTCAAAACATGGCAACACCAGCTGCAAAATTATTTGGGCTGCATTATATTGTGCGGTCTCCTAACAATGGTTCTACTGAAATTTATCTTGATCCGTCGTATGGAGTTTTTAAAAATAATATTTCAGATTATACTCGTGCATCGATTAATCTCTGGTATGGCGGGGTTCTGTTTCCTAATTGGACGTATGATAATAATGCCGTACTCGTGCCAAGTTTTTAGCATTGGAAAACTTTTTGATAAAGACAGATAGATAGTTCCAAACCGTATTTCACACAATTTCCGTATAATTTTCAATTTACTACAATTTTGTTTTAAGGAGTATTCGTTATGTATTTTTATTGTTTAAGATTTACATCGGTTTTAGTTATGTGCTTTATTTCTGTTGCATCTTTATATGCTCAACAGAATAACAACCGTATTTAC
>JAITBS010000593.1 GCA_031283515.1 Planctomycetaceae bacterium | reverse complement strand
ACCGTGTTACCGTATGAAGGTTATTTCAACACGGTTTTGGGGAATCTTACAAAAAAAAACTCATAGTGTCCAGAGCATTTTTTGACTTTTATGCACATTGCTTTTTCGTAATATTTCAGCGTAATTTGTAATATATCAGTGAAATTTTTTTTGAATTGGTTTACCGTTGGAAATTAACAGGTAGGCGACCTTTCGCCGAAGGGTTTTAAACAATAAACCCACGGTCGCAACGGTTGAGCCGGTTTTCCCATTTTCGTCCGTCAACAGGGGCAAGTCGGCGAGTACGCCGTATTGTTTAAAACGTTTCGGCGAAACGTTGACTACCTTTGGAGTTCCACTGGAGTGAAGAATCAAAAATAATAATTCCACTGATATATTACAAAATATCAATAAAAATTAATTGATAGAAAGGACTATAACAATGATTGTTTCCGAGAAAAATGTTATGATAATTCTGTTGTTTGTAATTGGTTGTACTGTTATCGGATGCAATAACGGTCCCAACTCCGCTTCGGTTTCCGGTGTTATAACAATTGATGGTGAACCGGTTAAGGGAGTTCATCTTAAATTTTCACCGAAATCCGGTGAACGCCCTTCAGTTGGTTACACTAATGAACGTGGTGAATACACCCTTTTATTTACTCAAGATCAACGGGGATGTATTCCCGGCGAACATGTTGTTACCATCAACGCCTATCGTGATCCGGAAAACGAGGCTTCGCAATATCTTCCGGCAAAGTATAATCAATCGGCTGCCGAAAATCCCGAATTAAACCTTGAAATCAAAAATGGAAGTCAAAAATGGAATTTTAATTGCGTTACAAAATAAAACTCAAAACGCAATGACAACCTTTAAATTGAGTAATCATTCACGCAAAATTTATAAAGGGCAGTCAACATTTTGTCATAAATATTACGTTGCCAATGGGTTACTTTGAATCAGGTTCATGCTGGTAATTGGTGTTGTTTGGTGTTTTGGCGGTGATGTTTCGGAGAAATATAAATATCGCCTACCTCTTGATGACATGCCTTTTTTATGTTATCAATATGGTTCAAATAAAAACCAATCAAATAATTTACCGGAATTACTTTTTCTACTCATTGGAGACAAGATGGTGATCCGATTTATTTTCGCAACGTTTACCTCAAGATTAAAAGAAGAAATCATTCCGGCAATCAAACCACTTTTTCCATTTTTTATTATAATCAAGGAGATTATTTGATGGATAAAGAAAATAATATTGAATACTTTTCCAAGACACGGAAACATGTCAATGCCATATTACTTTTTTTATTTGGACTGTTGTTACCTTTTATAAGTAATACTAGTAGTGATTTGTGTTTTGGCTCCTATCCTCGTTATTTAGATATTATAACTAAAGAGGGAGGTTTCAAATTTCTACTTATTGTTGAAATATTTAATCTTGTCCCTATTATTTTATGTGTTTTATCTTTTTATTGTTTTGTTTTAGGTGCATTACGATTTTTACCTATTATTGCAACGTATTTGTTTATTTTGGGAGGACATCTTGATATACCACCTAGCGGCGATGGTTTGTGGGTATTGGTAATAGTTGCTGCTCCATTATTTAGTGTACCTATATTTATCGTAAGTTTTATTATTACCTTGTTAATTGCAGGTTTATCCGGAAAATTTAAAACGTCGTAAAATTATCGACTCAATAATTAACTTTGAATATGTGTGTTTATCCACAACAATTTCTAACAATTCCTTTTGGAGACAAGATCATGACCCGAATGACGATCCGATTTATTTTCGCAACGTTTTTGTTTTTTACCGTTCTTTCCGTAACAACCGTAACGGCGGCGGAATTGCCGAATATTGTACTGATCTTGGCGGATGATCTTGGTTATGGCGATGTCGGTTGTTACGGTGCGGTGCGGGTTCAAACGCCGAATATTGACCGTCTTGCGGCGGAAGGAATTCGTTTTACAGACGCTCATTCTGTTGCAGCAACCTGCACTCCGTCACGGTTCGCACTGATCTCTGGAATTTACCCTTGGCGCAAACGCGGTACAGGAATTTTGCCCGGTGACGCGGCATTGATTATCCCGCCCGAAAGTGTTACCTTGCCGTCTATTTTGAAAAAAGCCGGTTACACAAATGGTGTTGTCGGCAAGTGGCATCTCGGTCTCGGAACACCAGAATCACCAGTCAATTGGAACAGCGAAATTAAACCGGGTCCGCTCGAAATCGGTTTCGATTATTCGTTTATCATTCCGGCAACCGGTGATCGTGTTCCCTGTGTCTTTGTTGAAAATCATTCCGTTGCGAATTTTGATGCCAATGATCCGATTACTGTTAGTTACAAAGAAAAAGTCGGCAACGAACCCACCGGAAAAGAACACCCCGATTTGCTCAAACAACATCCAAGTCATGGTCATGATATGACAATTGTCAACGGTATCAGCCGTATTGGTTACATGACCGGCGGAAAATCTGCACGCTGGGTTGACGAAAATATTGCCGACACGATCACCGCAAAAGCGTGTCGTTTTATCGAAAACAATAAAGATAAACCGTTTTTTCTCTATTTCGCAACACATGATATTCATGTGCCGCGAGTTCCTCATCCGCGATTCGTTGGGAAGACGTCAATGGGAGCAAGAGGTGATGCGATTGTCGAATTTGATTGGAGTGTCGGTGAGGTATTGCAAACGCTTGATCGGTTGAAATTAACAGACAACACGATTATTATTGTTTCAAGTGATAACGGTCCTGTTGTTGATGATGGTTATCTTGATCGGTCAATTGAGATGCTTGGCGATCACAAACCCAACGGTTTACTTCGCGGCGGCAAGGGAAGTGCGTTTGAAGCGGGAACTCGTGTCCCTTTTATTGTACGTTTACCGGACAAGGCAAACGCCGGTAAAGTTTCGGATGCGTTAATTTCGTTGATTGATCTTCCGGCAAGTTTTGCAGCACTCACCAATCAAACAAAGCGTCAAGAAATTCCTGAAACGGCAATTCCTGACAGTGAAAATGTGTTACCGGCATTACTCGGCGAAACGAATTATGGGCGTGAATATTTGGTGTTAGGCGGAGCATCGTTCAGTTTACGGCACGGCACGCAAAAAGTTATTCTGCCCAATCCGAAAGGTCAGGCAATCTCCAGCAACACCCATATTGAAACAGGAAATAATCCCAATCCGCAATTGTACGAATTAAAAAACGATATCGGAGAACAAAATAATCTCGCAGAAAAAGAATCAACTCGTTGGGAGGAATTACGGACAAAATTACAGGAAATACGCCAAAAACAGGTTGTTGTCCCTTGAACGATAAAGAACTCTGTTTTTAGTCCGCTGATTACGCTGATAAACGCCGATTCGTTTTTTAGTCCGCTGATTACGCTGATAAACGCTGAAAAAATCCACTGAAATATTGCAAGGTAATATCTCCAACGTTTATGATTCCGAAGTTTATGATCATGTTAAAAAATCAATTTCTTTTTCTTATTATTTTTTTATATTTTGGAATTTTTCGTGAAACGATTATTTTGGCGGAGGAAATTTCTTCCAGTGCTGCGGAACATTCCGGCAGGGAAATTCGCAAACATTGGAGTACGGAAATACCTCTCGACGAATCCGCAATAAAACAATCTGGAATTCGCCGCCTAGAAAGTAAACATCTGATTCTTTATACCGATCTTGCCGGCTCCAAACAAGTTGATGAATTACCAAAACTTTTCGATCAACTCATTCCGTTCCTTTGTAATTATTTTGAATTAAATCCTCAGAATTACGAAACGTTTAAAGTGGAAGGTTTTCTGATCAACGATTTTGAAAAATTCAAATCGAGCGGAGCGGTTCGGCAAGTTCCTAATCTTCGCAATGGTTATGCGTTACGTTGCCGGATTTGGGTACGTAATCCAGACAGTGAATATTACCGGCGTCATCTTTTACTTCATGAAGGAGTTCATGCGTTTATGGGTTATGCGTTTGGGTTCTGGGGACCGCCTTGGTATCGGGAAGGAACCGCCGAATTACTCGGAACACATCGTTTAGAAAATGAATCTTTAACTCTCGGCTATTTTCCAAAATCACGTTATGAATTATCCGGTTGGGGACGTATTGATCTTGTGCGGGGTGATTTAACGAAAAATCATCTCCGAACAATAAAGGAAGTATTCGAACTTGAATCGGAAGATTATGATGAAAATAGGGCTTATGGTTGGAGTTGGGCGTTTGCCGTGTTTTGTGAGAACCACCCGCGTTACCGAACTGCTTTCCGTCAAATCGCATGGAAGTTGAATGGCGTACCTGCCGATATTGCCAAACGGTTCCTTGCATTATTGATCAAAAAAGTTCAGAACGAACAGCCCGAATGGAATCCTCAAGAAATAATAGATCATCTCGATAATGACTGGCTTGATTTTATCACGAATCTTGATTATGATTACGATTTTGAACGGACAAGAATTGACTATAATAAAAACGCCCTGCCAATTTCATTACCGGAAACCCAATTCCAAATTCGAGCGGATAAAGGTTGGCAAAGTTCTGGAGTGCGGCTGGAACGAGGTAAAACTTATTGTTTCACTGCTTCCGGACGGTTTCAACTTGCCGAAAAACCAAAAATCTGGTACTCAGAACCAAACGGTGTTACACTTCGTTATTATCGCGGTACTCCCATCGGAACACTTTTAGCAACACTAATTCCTGATCAAGAAGAATATTTTTTGGCAAAGGAAGGAACATCGGGTATTGGATTTGCCATACCTCAAAAAATCGGTCTTGGTAAAATTTGGACAGCCGATATTTCCGGTGAATTATTTTTTCGGGTCAATGATTTCCCGTCGGAACTTTCCGACAATATTGGTGATGTTACCGTTAAAATAACCCTGCCTTAATATGTAACTGTTTCTTTTCAGTCCGCAAATTATGCAAAATTTTGTCTGTAGAATCCGCAGAGATTCATAGATTTTCAGAGATTATTTTTTGAGAAGATGATGCGAGCCCAAACGATCATTCGGTTTTCGACGGTTTTAACAGTTATTCTCCTGATTGTTTCCGGCATTGGTTTGACAGTTGGTCTGATCCGTTTGTTGGTATTTCAATTCAATGGAGCATCGCAAAATTCTTTTGCTGCAGTGATTCGGATTCCGACACAAAAGAGTGTTGCCGAATCCAAACCGTACATTCCCATCAAAGGAGAACTTATTTCTGGTACGGGAATATCTTCTTCTATTTCCGGTACGTGGTCAAATTTTCGCGGCGACCGGCATGATGCTATTTACGCGGAAACGGTTAAGTTAAAAAAAGAGATTACCAACAAGAAACCAACTCAATTATGGGGACTTCCATTGGGTGAAGGTTTTGCTGGGGCAGCGGTTCGGAATGGGCGGGTTTACCTGCTTGATTATGATATGGAACATTTTCGTGACGCATTGCGTTGTCTTTCGCTGGATGATGGAAAAGAAATTTGGCAGTTTTCATATCCGGTGCGGGTCAAAAAAAATCACGGAATGTCTCGTACTGTTCCATCGGTTACAGATAAATATTGTGTTTCATTGGGACCGAAATGCCATGTTCTTTGTGTGGATGCTATAACTGGTACAGAAAAATGGTTTATTGATTTACAACACGATTACGGAACGACCGAACCGGAATGGTATGCTGGACAATGTCCCTTGATTGTTCCCAGTCCGAATCATTCCGGTTCCGATCATTCTAAAACGGTTTCTGATGCTGTTGTTTTAGCGCCGGCAGGACCTGAAGTTCTGTTAATGATGGTTGATTGTGCAACGGGCAAGGAAATTTGGCGAACTCCCAATCCGTTAGGTTGGACGATGACTCATTCGTCGATTATTCCGATGGATTTGGAGGGTCGCAAAACATTTGTTTATTTTGGTAAAGGCGGAGTTGTTGGGGTTGATGCGTTGGATGGTAAAATTCTTTGGTCAACAACCGACTGGCAAATTGAAATTGCAACTTGTCCTTCACCGGTGATTTTGCCGGACAATCGGATTTTTTGTTGCGGCGGTTATTTAAGCGGTTCGGTCATGTTGCAAATTGTTGCGGATTCATCGCAACGCGGCGGTTATAAGTCAACAACACTTTATCGGCTTAAAGATGCTCAGTTTGGTTCGGAACAACAAACGCCGATTTTTTTTGACAATCATCTTTTTGGGATTCGCCAACGGGATAAGGAATTTGTATGTTTGGATTTAGACGGACATGTTGTCTGGCATAGCGGAGCCAAAGGGCGATTTGGCAGTGGTCCGTATATTTTGGCTGACGGAATGTTTTTAATTCTGGACGATAACGGTAAACTGACTGCTTGCAGTGCAAGTATTACGAATTATCAGATGCTTTTTGAGTTAGAAGTTCTTGAGGGTCATGGTTGTTGGGCGCCGATGGCGATGGTTGACGGACGTTTGCTGCTTCGTGATCAATTGTTTATGATCTGCCTTGATTTACGCGAACACGAATAAGTGATTGTGCTCAAATAAAGTATCCATATTTTGTTTTTTAATTTTTTTGTTTTTTATGGTGTAGTTCCATTCGCAGTGGGATTT
>JAITBS010000589.1 GCA_031283515.1 Planctomycetaceae bacterium | reverse complement strand
CGTTGGGGAGTTTTCCCGCCGGTGAGTAATCATTCCGGCGGTGTTACTGTTGGTTTACTGGACGGTTCCGTTCGTTTTATTACCGATACAATTAATTGTGGTGATCTTAATGCTGCCGCAGTAAAAACGGGGTCAAGTCCATTCGGAGTCTGGGGAGCACTTGGTTCACCCAGCGGCGGCGAATCAGTTAGCCCTTAAACTGTATTTTATTCGTGTAGATTTAACGTTCTATAAAAAGAACAAGGTTTTAATTTCATTTAACCCATAAAAATTAATTATGCAAAAACATCGAAACTCGATTTCACGGCGTGATTTTTTGAAATCTTCTGCCGCAACAACAGTGATTGCTTCACCGTTGTTAATTCCTCGCCATGTTCTTGGTGATGCGACTCACACTGGAGCGAATGACACGGTTAAAGTTGCGTTAATTGGTCTTGGCGGACGTTGTACGGGAATTTATCCGCATGAAGTCAAACCGGTTGCCGGTCTCAAGGTTGTTGCGGTGAGCGATCTTCTTCAGCCGCGTATCAACTCGTTTATGAAACGTTATGAGGGAGATTTCAAACCGGAACAAGGTTACACCGATTTCCGTAAAATGATCGAAACAGAAAAACCGGATGGTGTTATGGCGGAAACCGCAACACATCAACGTGCTTGGACAGCAGCAATTGCAATGCAAATGGGTTGTCATCTTTACATCGAAAAACCGATGGCTCTCACGATTGCCGAAGGTCGATATTTGGTCAATGCTGCACGAAAATATAATCGTGTTACGCAAGTTGGCACTCAACAACGTTCGTTGCCGCTTTGTCAATGGGCTTGTAAACAAGTTCAGGACGGAGCAATTGGAAAAGTGAAAGTTGTCGAAGCTCCGAATTTTGTGGGTCCGAATCTCTGGACGGATCAGCCGGCTCAACCCTATCCCGAAGGAATGAACGATGAAGTCTGGGATCGTTGGACAAATCAGGCGGTGTTACGTCCTTATCATTCGCAACTTCATCACAACTGGTCGAATTGGTGGGATTACGATGCCGGCGGACTTTGTTTTGGAGTGAGCGGTTGGGGAACTCACTCTTACGATCAAGTCAACATGGTACTCGGAATGAACGACACGGGACCGGTTGAGATTTTGCTTGAAGAACCGTGTACGATTCAGGATTCCGGCAAATTCGTAACTCGAAAACCTACCGATGACGAAACCGGTGCGAATTACTATGGAATGGCGAAAGTGCGAGGTCCACGCGCCAAGATGAAGATGTGGTTTGCCGATGGAGTGGAACTCCGGCTCCATCTTGACGGTGATCGCGGACCGGGACTTGGTTGTATTGTTACAGGCGAGAAGGGCAAAATCGAAATCAACCGCCATAAACTTTCGTCAAATCCAAAAGAATTAACCGCCAATATGCCTGCTGAATTTAAAAATACACGACCGGAAACAGTTTATCATGTTGAAAACTGGATTGACGGAATCAAAACAGGCAAAAAATGTAACGCCGATATCGAATACGGTCAACGTTCAACAACGTTATGCGAATTGGTCAATATTGTCCGAGCAACCGCTCCTGTTGATGAAAAAATTGGTTGGGATCCGGTCAAAGAGCGTTTTACGAACAACGACAAGGGTAATGAAATGCTTGCACGTCTGCGTCGTAAGGGTTATGAATTGCCGGAACTTTCTTAACTTAAATGTACTAAAACTGTAACCGTTCACGCCGATAAACAAAATAAAACTCAAACGGTATGTGCTATTTTACTGAAATATTATGTTGATTTTTGTAAATTTGTGTGATCGGTTACCTTGAACCTTTATAAAAAATTATGAAAACGATTTTAAATTTAATTTCAATTTTTGTACTAACATTTTTTTGTGTAACGAGTTTATCAGTTATTGCTGCGGACACAGTTGACGATGGATTTGTTTCGATTTTCAACGGTACGGATTTAACGGATTGGGAAGGTATTCCTGATGGTTGGCAAGTGTTGGACGGTTGTATTGTTGGCGAAAGCACGCCTGAAAAACCGTGTAAACGTTCACATTATCTTTATTGGACAAAAAAAGAACCGGACAATTTTCATCTCAAATTAACATTTCGTTTACAAGGAAACGGAAATTCGGGAATTCAGTTTCGTAGTGAGAAACGTCCGAATTGGGACACGTATGGTTATCAGGCTGATGTGGATAGTAGTCTTCAGTGGACGGGTTGTTTGTTCCACCACAAACGGGCTGCGGTTGTCCAACGCGGGTTTGATAATACGGTTGATCCTGATGGTAAAGTTCATTCAAAACAATTGGCTGATCCCAAAGAGCTGATCAAATTCTACAAAGCCGGAGATTGGAATGATTATGAAATTATTGCTGACGGAAGTGTTATTACGCTTTTGATCAACGGCAAAATGATGTGTCGTGTGGACGATCAACACGCCGCAGAATCTGCTAAATCAGGAATTATTGCTCTTCAAATGCACCAAGGACCGCCGATGAAAATCGAATTTAAAAACATCCGGTTCAAGGAATTAAACAAAAAATAATGCTAATATATTCAGTGGAATTATTATTTTTCGATTTTCACCTTGCAAGGGGTGTGATTTTCATAACCGCAGGTCAAACGAGTAGTTGAGAGTTGAGAGTTCGCAAGCGGAGTATTGACTAAAACGTTGCGGCAATAATTCCGCTTGCGAACCTCATTTTCACCTAATTTTTCCGAACAAAACAACCTCAGTAGCAAAAGAGATCATAAAACAACAACCTCATTACCTCATTGTTCCTTTTAATGAGGTAATGAGGTTGGTTTTTAGTTGATAGTGGAGAGTTGATAGTGAATAGTTGCGCGAGCGGAGTAATACCGTTTTGGTAAAATAGGACGCTTGCGACACTATCCACTCTCCACTATTAACTCTCAACTAATACATTGCCCCGTTGGGGCGAAAGAAAAAAAACATCTGAAGTCCATAAACGTAAAAAACAAAAATTCCACTGATATATTACATAAACAGTTATCTTTGTGATTTCCGTTCAGAAACAGAAAATTTTGTTTTTTCTTGACATATTTTAATTGTTTGGTAGAATATTGAACATAATGATTCCAATTTTTCAGACAATTACTTTTGTGATTTCCGCTCAGGAACAGAAAATTTTTTTGGGCTTGACACATTTTAAT
>JAITBS010000581.1 GCA_031283515.1 Planctomycetaceae bacterium | reverse complement strand
GTAATATATCAGCGGAATTTTTGTTTTTCGATTTTCACCCCGACAGGGGTGTGATTTTCATAACCGCAGGTCATCGACCTGCGGACTCGTAAAACGAACATTCCTCTGTCTGAAAGACAGAATTTTAAAAATCGAAGGTATGATAAGGTATGATTCGGAGCGTTTAGTTTCGTCTTTCAGACGATGTTGAGGAGAGATGTTTACCGTAGGTTGCGCTTCGCTTGACCTACGGTTATGAAAATTCCACCCCTTTCGGGGTGAAGAATCAAAAAAAATAATTCCACTGATAGATTACTAAAATTCCTTTTCTTAAAAATTTTTCAGACAATCAACCCCCAATGTCTTGTTTTTAGAAATTCTCCCAATGCTTAGACATCTTAACAAGAGGGAAAATTGCCGATACCATTGGTTTGTTCACACCGCCGCAGCTGTTTTTACTTGTTACATTATTGCATCAACGAAACAAACGGTTAGCGGTGAAGGTTTAACGGTTGAATCAGCGGTTCTCAATGTGGTGAAAAACGTTAGCGGTTTGTCAATTCAATTGACCAAAACAGAGTTGATTGGTTAAAGAAGGATTGTTTCATTTTTACGCGGCAATGTTGATTGCCGATCAAACGGTGATTGCGGTGAAATGTTTTGGTTCGCCTCCTACACGCTTGCTTTTTGAATGTTGCCTCGACGCTGTCAATCAAGTTAAGAGAAAACGCTGTTATGGAGTTGATAGTTAATAGCGGCGAGTGGAGAGTTATGCAAGCGTACTATTTACCGAAACGTTTTTAATCCGCATGTGGTACTATCAACTATTTACTGCTTACTACTTACTATTCATTATTATGATTCATTTTCGTTGTATTCGTTGTCAACATGCGGTTGAAATGTCAGAGGACATGATTGGCAGAAAGATATATTGTCCGGTCTGTTATTTTGAAATCATGGTTCCGACAGCAAGTACGGTTAAACCTGTTGACGAATCGCAACTTTATACAGCGGATGCGGTTCCGGTTGATGTTCGGTCAATGGAAGACCGGAAACAATTTGTTTCCTTGTGTTGTCCGGTTTGTCACACAAATATTTCCGTTACCAAAGAACAAATCGGTATGGAGATTATTTGCCCTGAATGTGAGACTAAAGTTTTTGTTCCTGAAACGATTGCGGAGAAAGTAGATCGGGCGTTAAACGCATGGGCACGTGATAACCGGACATGGGATAACCGAACTCAAGAGGAACGGGAACGAGATGGGCGGTTATGGAATGAGCAACCGATTTTGCCTGACCCATCCGCGAAGGAAACTTACGCTTTGCGTGACGTTAACACCTCCGCTCCAGAATACCAAACGATTCGGGTTTATTGCAAACTTTGCGGAACAATGATGTATGCTTCCGATACACAAATTGGTACGGAATTAACTTGCCCTGATTGTGAAACGAAAACTATTGTTCCTGCTCGTCCCAAATCTATTCCGCTTCCTCCGCCATTGCCGTCCCTGTTTGAAGGTAGTACGACATTTGGTCTTACCGGAGCGGTTCCGCAAACTGTTACCGGAACACTAATTCCGGTGGTTTGTTCGCTTTGCGGAACACGCATGTATGCCGGAGAAAATGAAATCGGCGGTTTCAAAACTTGTCCTGATTGTGGACGACAAACCGAAATCAAAATGGTTCCAAAATCGGAACAGATAAAACCGGTTATTTCTCCGGGCGGCGGTTACGGCATCGGTCAATCTGAATTACCGGAACAACGACCTGTTTTCCGAACATTAACTGATTATCGTCACGTTGAGGGTTCATTGGACAAAGAATTTTACGACGAGAAATCAAATATCAAAAAGAAAAGTTTCCTCAAACCTCCGAATTTATACAATCCGGATCATTCTTCTGTTTCGGAAACTGATATTGATTCGGAAACATTGCGAGAACGCCGCGTCATAAAACAGGCAGGTCTTGATGTTGACCAAGATATTATTAAAATGGTCAAACGTACTCCGTTACCGAAATACCCTTTTTGGAATCGAATTTTTGTACCTTTTTGTGATGGGAAATTATTGGGGTTAACAATTACGGTTCCATTGCTTTGTGTTACTGGTATTCTCGGCGGGGCGTTACTGCCGGCAATACTGAAATTATCGGCATTATTTGTTGTTGTGAGTGCTCCGTTTGGTGTTGTGGTGTTATTTCTTGGTCTGAGTCTGCTGGCAAATACTTGTTACAGTTTGTTTCTCTGGACGACAACCGGTAATGATTTACCGGAACGAGATGATTGGCAGGAATATCGGTTACTTGAAAGCGGTTCACTTACTGTTTGGTTATTTTTACTGACAATTTTAGCGGTTACGCCCGGATATTTATTGTCTTCTTATGTGATGGTGCCGCTGGAATGGACATCGGATTTATCAATTTGGTTGGTTTTAGAGTTTGTTTTATTGTTACTTAGTTCGTTTATTCTATTTTTTCCGGTGTTGTTTCTTTCCAGTATGGAATCCGGTTCCTATTTTATTGTTCTGTCCAAAGAAACTTGCTGTTCCTTGATCAATAATACTGGAGTTTGGTTACGGTTTTATTTTGTATCGTTCTTGCTTTTTGCTCTTTTTTGTTTAATAATATTGATCATTTCCTATGCAATTCATCACGTTCTTGTAGGTTTTTCCGTGTTAATTCCGGTTTGGTCATTTTTTTCACTGCTTTATGCCCGATTTTTGGGACGTCTTGGTTGGACATTGGAAGAATCGGCTCATCAACTAGAAAGTGAGGAGAACTATGAATCTTAGTCAAATTTTAACGGCACCGCTTGGTTTTCCGCCTCTTTCGCAAATGGTTTTTCCGGGTGATCGTGTTTTTCTTGTTCCTGATGCCGAATATGCCGATGAACCGGAAATCCTAATAGAAATTGTTGCAATTTTGTTGGAAAACGGTTTTAATGCCAATGATATTCAAATTCTTCTGACGGACTCAGAAGAGTTTACTGTTTCAAAATTATTGAAAAACCGTTTACCATCGGGAGTTCGGGTTTTGTTCCATCGTCCGGGTCGTCGTGATTTGCAGGCATTACTTGGGGTCAACAAAGCCAATGAACCGATTTCGCTTTGCCGTGATTTAATTGATGCGGATTTAGTTATTTCTATTGGTCGGTTTTACACCAAGCAGCCGAAAAACCATTTCGGTCTTCATACGGCAATTTTCCCTAGATTTTCCGATTCTACAACTCAACATCGATTTGCAGAAACCGACAAAAGAAAACATCATCAATTACAAACCGAAGTGGATGAAGCCGCAAAATTACTTGGAGTTATTTTTACGATCCAATTTCTCCGTGAACGGGGCAAGCCGACAATAATCGCCGCCGGTTTGCCTGAACTAGTTACAGAAACATTAAAAAATGTTCACAGAATTTCCAAATAATCATCAAAAGTAATCGTTCACGGGTTTCCAATAAAAGGTCATGCAATTTTGGGCGAAGTTCCCGTTTTGCGTGATAAAATCTCTGTAAAATGAGTCCATGCCAATTGTGCCGATTGTGTTACCGGTGATGACACAATTGATTTACTGTATTTTGTCTGTTTGTTTTATTTTTTGTAATTATTTTTTTGCTGCGTAGGGGTATCAAATCGAAAGTCTTCAAGGAAAGATACGCAATTATTTGGTATAGTGTAACGCAGAAAATTTTGTTGCTTTTCGCGGTTCCGCCATCCATGTTTCAACGGTTGCTTTCCAGCGTGCATAATGTGCTGTTTGCCGATGAGCCTCCAAACCGGATTCGTCAGCATAAACTTCGTAAAGTATAAATTTCGTCACATCATCAGGATGTTGAAGAACATCGAAACGAAAATTATCCGGTTCACGAATTGTATTTTGGGCGTTGTCGAGGGTTGCCGTTTTGAACTCGTCAAGATGTTCCGGCTTAACTTTGATTTCGACCAGATAAATAAACATTGTGTGCTATCCTTTCGGTTAAGATTAGTACTTGTTAATGTTTGTACTCACGACGTTTTTTGTTTCATGAATAAGCAAACACATTACGGAAATGTTGAAAAATCCTAAAATCTTAGTAGGGCAGTTCTAATAAGTTAATATTGTATTAAAAAATTTTGTAATCTATCAGCGGCATGAGATTTTATTCTTGAGATTTTATTCTATAGACGATAGAGCGAATTAAATATTGACGGAAACAAAAAATTGACACCAACGCCCCAACACCAAACGTAAATGTCAAGACGCAGAAAAAATAATACACAAGACACTTTATCATAACATCATAACATCATAACAAAAAATCAAAATTCAATAACCTGTTCCGAAAAAATTTGAATTTTTAGAGATGCCCATTTCGGTTGTAATCCGCCTGCGAACTCTCCACTATCAACTACTCACTTGACCACAGTTATAAAAATTCTACTCCTTCGAGGTGAAGAATAAAATTTTCACTCAATAATCACCTTTATTCTCAACCTCCCTATCCTTCGTTTCTTTTTTGTGTATAATTACCTAATCGGTCAAGAAAACTAAAATAACACTCGTCAATTATTAAAGTTCATAACAACCGATTAATTTTGCCGTAAGCAATTTTCCCAACAAAATCGTTTTATGACGGTTTTGTGTTATCTACAACCCGTACTTTTGGAGACCAACCAATGTCAACAGAACGTAATGAACAAATCAAAAAAATTATCGACGTTTTGAATAAAGCCCGATCAATGGAACTCGGAGCAATTTTTCAGTATCTAAATCAACATTACGGTTTAGATGATGATGATTACACTAAACTGGCTTCCGAAGTGAAAAAAATCGCCGTCGATGAAATGAAACACGCCGAAGCATTCGCCGAACGAATTAAAGATATTGACGGCTCCCTAGAACCTACAACCGAAATCACCGGTAAAATTATTCGCGGTCAGGAAGTTGAAGAAATCTTCCCATTCAACGCAAACTCCGAAAATGAAACAATGATCGCTTATAACAATTTCGCAAAAATCTGCCGCGAAAATAATGACTCCGAAACTGCTACCCTCTTTGAAAAAATCATCACCGAAGAACAGAAACATTTCAATTACTTCGATGACACCGCATCACATATCAAAAAACTCGGTAACAGCTTTCTCGCTCGTCAAACCAGTGGTAATTAAATTGTTAATACCTCCAGTTATCAATGTTATACTTGTTCACTCACTGAATATGTATAACATTGATTATAAGGAAATTTTAAACTAATCAGTTTACACCTTCCATTCGGCATTTTACCCCTTTGCCGGTAAAAGCAATCGCCATTAACTTCACTTTATTATTGAGATACGCTTCGTAATATCGGCGGTTACGGATTTGCGCCATCGCCTCATCCAATAAACTGTCAAGTTTTTTACGTGAATGATATTTTATTTCGGCAACCACCGTCAAGCCGGGTTGTTGCCACACCGCATCAATACGTCCCGTATTAGTAAGTATTTCTCCATGAATATGGAATCCAAGTATTTTCATTAACAATAAAAACAACGAATGGTAATAGGCTTCATTCTTAACATGTAATTTGTACGGTATATTCGCAAGTAATAGCCTCAGATTCTGTTCCAAACCGGAAACGTCGCCGTCATGAATCTGTTGCTGCATGTTGAATATCAAAGGTTGTACCTGTTCGACTGGATAATAACTGTAAGCATT
>JAITBS010000546.1 GCA_031283515.1 Planctomycetaceae bacterium | reverse complement strand
AAATATCGGCTATCCTTTTGATTGGTCAACAAAAATGCCCTCAAAATTGTGGGAATATAATCTACATTACTTTGAATATATTTTTGCACTAGAATACGATGATGCTAAATTGCTCGTACAAAATTGGATCGAAAATTATCCGCTAAAACGTTACAAAAGCGGCTGGGAACCTTATCCAGTATCGTTGCGAATAATGAATTGGATTGTATTTTTTTTTGGTCAACATCAAAACAAAATAATATCCGATATTGAATTTCAAACAGTATTAAAAAAAAATTTAATATTGCAAACCGTCTGGCTTGTCTATCGTTTAGAATATCATCTTCTCGGAAACCATTATTTAGAAAATGCAGCCGCTTTGTCATTAATCGGTTCCTGTTTCAATAGCCGGAAAGCTAAGTATTGGTTTCAAATCGGTACAAATATCCTACGCCGCGAACTCGCCGAACAAATTCTTGGCGATGGAATGCACTTTGAACGTTCACCAATGTATCATTCTCGTATCGTTTATTTGTTGAAATTATTGCACAATACCGGTAATCATAATCTGCAAAAAATAGTTGCTCCCTACCAAAATAAAACAGTTGAAGCATTGGAAAAACTTTGTCATCCTGATGAACAAATCGCTTTATTCAACGACGCCGCAGTGGGAATTTATAATCATCCAAAACAATTTTTTCAAAATAAAAAAATTGCTGAAACAAAAAATTTTCAATTAATTGACGCCGGTTATTTTGGTGCAAAAACAAACAATGGTCATTATATTCTATGTGATGCCGGAAATATCGGACCGGATTATTTGCCGGGTCATGCTCATGGTGATATTTTTTCGTTTGAACTTTCATTTTTTGGTAAAAGAATGATTGTTGACAGCGGTGTGTACGATTATGTTGATTCGCCAAACCGGAAATATAGCCGTTCAACAGCAGCTCATAACACCATCGAAATTAATAGGCATGACCAATGTGAATTTTTTGATGCGTTTAAGGTTGGTCACCGTCTTTATCCCCGCCGTATCTTTTTTGAGACATTAATCAATGGATTCCGCCTAAACGGTGAACTGTACTACAACCGAAAAACAATTCATCGTCGATTATTCGAATGGAATCACGAGGGGAAACTCAAAATTGTTGATCAAATTAATGCCTATCAACCAATTGAAATAATCAGCCGATTTCATTTACATCCCGATTGCAAAATTATTGAACAAAAAAATCATGAAATTATTGCCGAACGTGATGCTATTCGATGGAAATTAACTTGTCCCGACTATCCGCTAACTCTTAATCATTTTGATTATTCACCAGAATTTGGTTTGAAAATACCAAGTACTGTCATTGAATCCTTTATCCGAAGCCGTTCACTAATATTACAAACTATTATTGAGACAATAAAATAAATGCGAATACTTATATTTACGCACAATTATTTTCCTGAAGGTAATGCTTTGGCGTCGCGGTTTACGGCGATGTGTTCTCATTGGGTTACGTTAGGGCATGAAGTTCAGGTCATTACGAACACACCCAACTTTCCAATGGGTCATATTTTCGACGGTTACAAGAATAAATTCGTACAACATGAATTGATCGACGGTGTTCAAGTTACCCGCGTTTGGACATACATCACACCAAATAAAGGAACATTAAAACGTATGATCAATTTCATTGTGTTTATGTTTATGGCGGTTTGGATTGCCCTGTTTCAAAAACGTCCCGATATCATCATCGGCAGTTCTCCACAGTTTTTTGCAGCATGGGCAGGATTGATTTCGTCCCGCCTTCATTGGCATCGTGTTCCGTTTATTGCTGAAATACGCGATCTTTGGCCCGATTCCATTGTTGCCGTCGGCGCCATGAAGAACAAAAAATTATTGGCAATAATTTATTGGCTCGAAAAATTACTTTATCAATGGGCAACTCATATTGTTACAGTCGGTCACGGTTACGCCGAAGATTTAAAGGATAAAGGTGTACCGGAAAAAAAAATTTCAATCATTCCAAACGGTGTTGATAAGGATTTGTTTCTAGATCGGCTGCCCGATGAAAATTTCCGTACAAAATACGATTTGAAAAATAAAATTTCTTGTGCCTATATTGGAACAATTGGTATGGCGGCAGGGCTTGAAATTGTTCTCGATGCCGCCGAACAACTTCAAAAACATGGTCACAACAATATTATTTTTTTTCTAATTGGTGATGGTGCTGACCGTGAAAAGTTACAACAAGACGCAGAAAACCGTCCGTTGAATAATGTTATTTTTACAGGAATGATTCCAAAAAATAATGTACCGGAAATTCTTGCGGCGGCGGATATTTGTTTTGTTCATTTGAAAAAGAAACCGTTGTTTACTCGTGTTTTACCGTCTAAGATATTTGAAATGGCAGCAATGAAGAAACCAATTATTTTAGGTGTCGAAGGTTTTGCTGCACAATTAATCCAAGAAGCCGATGCCGGAATTTGTATCGAACCGGAAAATACCAACGCCTTTCTCAACGCTATCGAAATTCTCGTACAACAACCGGAACTCCGAAAAAATTACGGAGAACATGGTCAACAATATGTTCTCGAACATTACAACCGAAAACATCTCGCCGAACAATATATTTGTGTTATAGAATTAATAACCACAAGATAACAAAGTCACAGAGAAATATTACGAAAATAAAAATCCGTTTGTTCTATAAATTTTGCCCCTTAACATAACAGGGGCAAAATCGGAATACTCGATTTTATTGACGTATTGAATTTGTTACATAACATAAATATTAGGAATATCCGAATATTTATGTTACGTTCGCTTTCAACGTTACGCTGGAATTAGCGGTGATGCCGGTGAAGCGGGTGGTTGGAATGCGGTGTGTGTATTGAACGTCCATGCCGTTGGAGTTTTTCCGGTAAGGTTCCCTGATCTGTGGTTTGATCCTGATCTTGAGAAGAGTCGTTGGCATGATATTGTGACGCAATTCTTCCCGATGTTCCTGCGCGGGCAAGTTGCGGTTCGGAGGACGACTCCGGTGATAATACCGATTCCGCCGGAGCCATTTCCGGCATTGCCCGCGTCTGCAACGAATCCATCCTTTCCGCACGATAAACCGCTAACTGAGTTATACCGTCACCGTCAAAATCACCCACCACCGGATAATCTCCCGTTTCACCAAATTCGATTTTTGTATCAAATTTGAAATCGCCCGTTGTATCAAGATGCCAAACCCCGTCAATAAACAAACCAATCTTGTCAATCCCATCGCCATTAAAATCACCAACCACCGGAATTCCATTAGTCCCTATATGATAATCCGCATTGTCAATGTAAATGTCTTCGCTATCCCATTGACCATTGCCGTTGTAATCAATAAACCATTTTCCGTTCCGGTAAATACCTATTTTTGTAATACCGTCGCCGGAGAAATCTCCACTGAATGCCTGATCACCTTCTGTTCCATATTGGAAAACATGGTCAATCACATCAAGACGAACACCGCCTTTTTGTGAATGTTTCATGGCACGGATATGACTTTGTGTTTTTGTAACATCAGTTTTGGGCGGCATATTTTTGGGACGAGTTGTGATGGTTGTGTTCAAATCACTCGGTAACCCCGGTTCATCCGCAATAATCGCCGCATCACCAGCCCATTGCGGACCGAAAATACCAATATCCACTTTGCCGTCACCATCCCAATCTCCGATTATCGGTTGATCCGTTGTCGTCCCCAATTCACACCAAAGATCTTCCTCATCCCAAACTCCGTTACCATTAATATCAATATACCATTTTCCATCGTTAAAAACAGCCAGTTCCGCCATTCCGTCACCGTTGAAATCACCGACAAGCGGTCGTCCGCCTTCCGGTCCGAATGTAAACCGTCTCCTAACTCGTCCATTGGTATCACGTGTGTACCAAACCGATTGGTTCATCGGAAGCGGTTCCCATGCAACAGAAATATACTTCGCTTTAACCGCTTCTAATTCTGTTACTTCTTTATCCGCTTGTTCACCATTTAATAACGCCACTTGTTGTACAGGATTTTGCGCCGCCCGAATCGCTTGAGCGGTAATACTCATACCGGAATCCAAATCACGCGGATAACCGGCATTGATAACACTCAAATGCCATGAATATCCGTTCGGTAATCCGCCGCCGCCATAACCCGTTCGCAATGTTTCACCCACTAAAGGCGGTTGCCATGAAGGAGGTGCAATACCACTCGGTTGTCCCAACGCACCCACAGGATAATTCGGAGAATAAGGAGGTAAAAGTGTTGGCGGCGAACTAGGCGGTTGTGTCACAGGCGGAGGCGTCACCGGCGGTTCCAATTCACCAAAATTGTAATCAAAACCGTTTTGACCGGAAGTAAGTACAATCTCTTGAATTTCATCATTTTTAATCTGATTACCGCCAAGTGTTCCAATATTTTCCTGACCATCTAAATAAGCATCAGGTTGCGTTTCAACAATCATGTAGGTTTCGTTAGGATCGAGATTCGTAAAGATATAATATCCGTTTGAATCGGTTATTGTTACTCGACCCGTTTCAACATAAGTTGCTCCGTCAAGTTTCCAAAGTGATAACGTAACATTGGAAATGCCAAGTTCACCGCTATCTATCGTACCGCTTTGGTTACTGTCAACATAAACGTAACCGCTCAAAGAACCTTTTTCAGGTTCGGGCGGCGTTTTTTCCAATTCACCAAAATTGTAACCGATTCCCATTCCGTCCGGCGGTAACATAATATCGGAAATCTCATCATTCGCAAACAAAAATCCTCCCAACGAACCAACACTCTCCGCACCATCATCATAATCTGTTGGTTGTGTTTCGGTAATCTGATACGTCTGATTCGGATCGAGATTTTGGAAAAGATAATATCCGTTTGAATCGGTCGTTGCTGTTTTACCCGTGTTGACGTAAGAACCATTCACCAATTGATAAAGTTTAAGTGTAACTCCGCCAATACCTCGTTCCGTCGGATCTTTGGACTTGCTTTCGTTACTGTCAACATAAACGTAACCACTCAAAGAACCTTTTCCGGGTTCCGGCGGTGTTGGCACCAATTCACCAAAATTGTAACCGGTTCCCGTTCCGCCCGGCGGTAACAAAATATCGGAAATCACATCGTTACTTATTTTACCGCCCAAAGACCCCACTGTTTCCTGACCGTCATCATAATTCGGCGGTTGTGTTTCGGTAATCTGATAATTTTTGAACGGACATAATCCGGTAAATTCATAATAACCATTAACATCAGTTGTTGCAGTTTTAGTTGTCTGAACGTATTGATTTTCGGTTGCGTCCCAAACCCACAACGTCAATACGGCATTGGCAATGCCAAGTTCACCGCTCTCTATATCTATCTTACCGTTTTTGTTACTGTCAACATAAACGTAACCGTTGAGACTGCCGCGGCGGTTTTCCGCAAAATTGTACTCAATTCCCTGTTGTCCCGAACCAACCGTAATATCAGTTATCGCATCAGGATTATCCGGCTTAAACTTGCCGACTGTTACATCATTTACGGTTCCGACGGCATTGATTCCGTCACAATAACCTTCGGGATTTTCTTCGGTAAGACAATAAATTTTACCCGGTTCCAATAAACCGTCGAAGGAATATTTTCCGCCGTCATGTGTTACTGTTTTTGCAATATTTTTCTGATTACCGTCTTCGTCAATAATACAAAGATAAATCGTAACACCATCAATCCCCGGTTCATTCGGATCACGTTTTCCGTCATTGTTATTGTCTTCGTAAACGTTACCGGAAATCGAACCCATTTTATATTCCGCAAAATTGTATTCCGTACCGTGTTCTTCAAACCGCAGATAAATATCACTGATTTTATCATCCTGTAAAACATTCCCAACCGGAACTCCATTAATTGTTCCGGCACTGTCTTTACCGTCTATCCAATCATCCGGTTGTGTTTCAACCACGCGGTACATTTTGAACGGATCAAGATTTTCAAACAAATATTGACCGTCCGAACCGGTTGTAATAATTGCATCAGGAATATTTTCGTACACACCTAAAAGGTTAAGAACTTGTAGTTGAATTTTAACACCGGCAATACCTTCTTCACCGCCGCCTAATTCAATACCGTCACGAATTCCGTTACCGTTTCGGTCATGGTAAACAAATCCTTGAAGTGATGCCCGTTTTAGTTCACCGAAATTGTATTGGATACCGTGTTCATTCGCACCAATATGTATTTCAGTAAGTCCGTCCGGCGGAACCGCTTCCCCAACCGAATCGTTGCCAATAAAACCCGGCGTGTCTATTCCGTCCGAATATTGTACCGGTTGCGTTTCGATTACTTTGTAAGTTCGTCCTCCTTCGATATTATCAAAACAATAATAGCCGTTTGAATCCGTCAGAGCTTGTTGTCCGGTTGTTACGTACTGGTTACCGGAGTTCAGAATAAATAACTCCAGCCAAACTCCGGCAATACCATTTTCCGCCGGATCTTTAATACCATTATTATCGGTATCTTCATAAACGTAACCGGAAATCGAACCGGATAACGGTTTTTGAGCCGGCAATGTCCCTATTGCACCGGCAGTATTATCATGATCATCCGTGTTGTCATAAAAAGCATCCGGCGGTAAATCAAGATTTGTTTCCGGGTTAATATCGTAATAATTAACCAGTTTGAAATCAAAGGTATTATTTTCGTAATCTTTAGCGGAAAAAATACCGGTGAAGTGTGACCCTTCCATTTCGCTTCCTGAAACCAACCGGTCAACTGTCGGTTGTACTTCACCGCTTATTTCGTCAACATCAATTTTGAAATAGAATTTTTTCTCAGCAGTAAAACCGTCAAATTCCAGCGTCAAAACTTTACCGTTACCGGAAACAACAACCGATTTGACAACAATTTCGTTATCGTCATTGACATCAATATCCGAATCGAAATTGTAATAAGTTCCGTCTTGGTTTGGAATTGTTCCGTCAATATTAAAATGAATACTTGAGGAATTAACAAATGCGGGATTTTTGTTCAGGTCAATAACAACTTTGTCAAGTGTTGTTCCCTCTGCACCGCCATTCCAGGAAATAATAAATGTATCACCGCCGGCATCACCTGCGTCATTGTTGAGTCCTTCATAATAGTCTTCGTGATAAACCAGACCAATATTGATAGGATCAGGCGCAACATACGGCGTAACAGAAAGGAGTTCGCGTGTCTCCATCTCTTCAATACGGCAAATCCGTTGCCGAAGCGATTGACGGCGTTTGAGTGTTTCCTTGACTGACGTTGTACTGCCGAAAATATGATTGAAAAAACCCACTGAAAACCTCCATGTTTTCGTATCGTAAAGGGGGAATAATTTGAAATTAAAATCGAAAATCCGATTCAATTTTTACGTAACGTTATTAAGTTGCCATTGTTTCCGGTTTATCAATTTATGAAAATGAGATCGGTGATTGTATTAAAAAGAGATTGGGGTTTCTGGAGTTGCTAGGCTGAGGGGTTCGGCGGCAAACGGTGACACCGGAGATTCCGAAACTTGAACCGACTCTGTTTGAAGTATTACCGGTTGAGGAGTTACGGACGGAGTAATTGCCGTAGTAACCGGTTGAGCCGGAGCGGAATCAACCGGTAATGTCCAGAACCGAAGTGAAGTATCAAAACTGCCTGAAATTAACCGGTTTGTTGCCGCTTCGTAAATCATCGTCGAAATCGTTCCGGTGTGTCCAAGAAGAGTGAGGGTGTTCTGATTTTGCGCAATATTCCAAATACGTATAGCGTTATCACTTTCGCCGGAAGCGAGTAATGTTTTACCGCAAAATACAAGCGAAAAGGTTTTACCCGGTCGTTCCTGAAGAGTTTGCTGTAATGTTCCGTTTGTTGGGTTCCAAATCATAATAAACGGTCCGTCACCGCCGGAAGCCAATTGAGAACCATCGGGAGAAAAAGCAACCGTATGAACGCGGCGTCCATCACCTTTGAGATCGGTTAATTGCTGATAATCCGAAGTTTGCCAAATCCGAATCACACCGGTTCGTCCGCTGACTGCCAAAAGTGAACCATCCGGTGAAAAGGCGATTGCTTTATTACTTGTTCCGTGAGTTTCCAATGTTTTCAGTAAATTACCGGTTGCTGCGTCGTAAATCCGAACATTTTTCTCGAATCCGCAAACTGCGAATTGGGAAGCGTTTGGGTGAAACAGGATTTTTTGAGTTCCGCGTACGGCACCTTTTAACGAACGAACCAAAGAACCGGTTTGAAGATCCCATAATTTAATTTGTCCATCTTGATCGACGGTTGCCAAACGGGACTGATCGGGATTGAACGCAAGACCGCGCACCCAATCAAGATGTTCCTGCAATTCGCGGATAAACCCTTTTGCCTGCACATCCCAAAGCCGAACAACACAATCATCTCCGCCAATAGCTAAAAGTTGTCCGTTTTTTTCAAGGTCAAGACACGTAATAACCGGAACACGGTTAATATTAGCGATTTGTTCGTAAAGTCTAATAGTTTCAGAAGGTTCAAGAATTTTTTGTTCTATTTTTGGTTCAATTGTTTGCCCGATTACATGTTTGACGGCTTGATTGCTGTAAACAGTTACAACCAAAAGAGATACAAATCCAAAACTTAAAAAAGAGTGAACTAATTTTGGAAACATAATTGCTTTTCCTTCTTTATAAAAAATATATGGAATTTTTTTCGGTTTGGAATGAATTTAATAATTAAACTATCGGCTAAAAAATTTCAACAGAGCAATAAAAATCGATAAAAACAAAAAAATCGATATAAATTATCTATTTTTACTGAACTGTGAAAACATGATGAGAGTGAATAATGAATAGTATTTCAAGCGGAGTTTTAGCCACAATGATTAGATACATTATCTCGTAATATTTCAGTGGAATTTTTGTAGTTACCAACAATAGTCAGCCCTGAAAGGGCGATGGAGTAGTTGAGAGTTGATAGTGGAGAGTGGATAGTGTTACGACCAAAACGTTTTGAATCCGCGTGCGGACTCTCCACTATCAACTAACCACTGCCCTTTCAGGGCGTTGTTTCACAAGGAATTTTTACCCACCCCGTTGGGGTGGGTTATAATCCTGACGCCCCTATCGGGGCTAATGGGAAAAACAAAAATGCCACTGATATATTACCAATCGACTTGAAAAAGGACTGTTTTAGGGTAGTTTTTCACGAACTTTTTTCCCGACATCAATTTTCATTTCGATAACCTTTTTACCTGAAACATCAATTTCGAGTGGAGTTGTTGAAAACATGGAATATTGTTTTTCA
>JAITBS010000219.1 GCA_031283515.1 Planctomycetaceae bacterium | reverse complement strand
ATACATCTTTACGAAAATTCCACTGAATAATTACCGAAATTTTTTAATTGTTGGTCAACATTATGTGAACATATTACTGAAAGAATCACGGATTTTCCATGAGGTATTGCCGTTATTTTTGCTTTTTCCATACCATAATAATTGATTTTACTTATCTTTGTCTCCACAAAAAACATGAATGATTTCACAATAAATTTATGGTAATAATTTTAAAATCAAACCAAACTTCTTGACGATACCAGAATACACAAACCTGTTTATATCATTCATTTTAATGTTCATTTTTGTACTTAAATATTCCTGTTTTTTTCAAAATGTTTATTCATTTTCGGTAATTGGTCGAGCAGAATTTCTTCAATAATCAATGCTTGTTCTTGACGGCAGTAACCGCTATGAACTGCTCGGCATAATGTTATCAATTTAGGCGATGTTTCAGAATTTATTAACGTTTCACAAAAACGGTGAACCGAGTCAGATAAAGTTACATTGTCAATTTCAAGCGGACTGGGAAAGGAACAGTGATAAGGATAGAAAACTAAATAAAATCGTCCATCCTGTTTTTCGGCAATTGTACGAAAATGAAGACGGGCAAAATGATAATTGCCGGTTTCATAACGACGATATTCCTCGTGCGTAATTTCCAGTCTTTGCGCAACACATGGACTACGTACACAATAAAAATAATCGTATTCAATATCCAGAATATCAATATTTTGTAACAAATCCGAAGTTTGAAGACTGCCGGTTTTCAATGTAAAATGTTTGGCGTCAATATTCGGTGATTGCCCATTGCCCAGAATTAACGATTTTCCCGCATCTTGCCAAGAACGGACATATTTTTGTTCGGAAGAACCAGAACCTCCAAACAAAACTTCGGGACGCATCCAAATAATATGATCAAAAATACCAAGATAAACCGCAGGTAAAATATAATCGTCAAAATGAAATTCAGAATGGATAATTTTTTGTAATGAAATTTCGTCATTCGGCAATTGCCGTAAATCTGTTGCAAAAAAACCGGTACGTAAATCGTCGTGAGCATCAAACCGTAGAAGTGTCATTGGTGTTACATCTTTTTTCTTTCGAAAATAATGCAGCCAAATCGGAAAAACTTCGTGATGTTCTTCGACAATAATTATAGAACTCATAAACGAAACGAATTATATTTTTTTATAACATTTCAGAGTAATACTCTTAACTTCATTATTTTACCGTAACTGCATCGGAATTATTGGGAAAATGAATTGTTCGTTGTTTGCCGTTGCTTTTGATGTAAAGCCGTAATTCATTACCTTGCCGTTCATATCGGGCGTCAAGAACCGGAATAGAATCCGTTTTCGTAACTCTCCAAGGTCTGGCAATAAGAAGAAATTCAATATCTTGTTGCGGTTTGGGTGTTGCCGCTGTTAAATGCCATTCCCGTATCGAAATTTTTGGTTGCGGATTCGGATCGTATTGATTTGTCTGTGTAAACGTCAAACCTTCCGGTAACAAAAAATCAACACGGCAGGCAACCTTGTTGACCAGAATACCAATTCCTTGTTGTTGCGTTATTGGTTCGAACAAATCGGCTGATTCAGGAGCATTCAGTTTAATCTTCCCAAGACGGTTATGAATATATTCCGCAAAAACGTTAGCATTTGCCAATGATTTTCCGTTTGGAAAATAGTTTTCCAATGGCTGAAACGGATTCTTGGCATGAAGCCAATATTCGAATGTTGCCGGTTTTACCGACTTGAGCCGGTCATAAACCGCCAGAACATCCGGTTTCAAAAAAACAAGATGCCGACGGAAATATTCCAGAATTTTGCCGCCGGAATATTTTTGTACAAGTTCTTCCGAAACTCCTTTTTCAATACGATAACCGGCGGAGGCTTCGCCGATTACAATATCATATTGAGCTCCATCGTCAAATTGAAGACTTTCGAAACGAATAATTTCTCCGATTGCTTCGTTACTTCGTTTGAGTTGTCCGATGCCATCAACCGTAATATTATTTTCGGATCGGGTTGACCACATCCAGTTTGTGTGATGCGGGCTGCCGTAATAATCACGGCGTCCCGAATTAATCAACAGATTTTCGTTCCACGCCGAAAAAATGTACGAATTATTAGCGTCATAACCGTGCGAAAAACTACCAAACGGTGCCGGAGCAGATTTGAACTGAACTTGAATATTGTTCTCAGAATTAAGTAATGTTGTGTTCAATGTAACAAGACCGGTTCCTTTGAACCATTTCGATACCGGTAAATCAGCCGGTTCTTTGGCTTTGAACGCCGATTTATCAATCCCGCGATCAATCATGGAGGCTTTCCGAATAAATGTATAATAATTCGCCGGAGTTTTGAAAGTTTTATGTGCATCGACATACCAACGCCAATACGGATTCGCCGCTTGCATCGCTACAATATCAACGAGTTCGAGACAGGAAGCCGATTTATATTCCTGATTGAGGTCGCCAAGACAACCGCCAATACTTCCCGGCGGCATCAAGTACATCGGATAATAACCGATTTGCGAATAATATGGTTTTTCAAAAGCGTTAATACCAAACGCCGCCGACATTGCGTCCGCCCACCAACAAAATCGGATTTGGTACGAACTCCAATAAGAAACTCCTTCATGCCAACCTCCATCATCATCACTCCACACAGGATAAACTGCATAAAATTTGTTCATCGCAAACCAAATCCAATCATCGGCTTCGGCAATTTCACCGTGAAACGATAATCCGGCTTCACCAAGAAAATGCCATGCCCGATTCGCATGAGAATCGTAAGGATTCCAAAGTTGTTTCGGACAAAGATAATGATACATCTCTTCCCCGCGAATTTTCATTACGTTACGACAAGTTTGTTTTTCCTCTTCTGTTAGTTTGGCGTTGATAAACGTGTAAGTTCGGGCAAAATGGTACGCAAACGGCATTCCGGCTTCGTCATTGTAACGGTAACCGGTTGCGCCTTTGGGATCCCATAACGCCGCCGCAAGTAACAGTTTTTTCGCCAGTTCCGCATAATGTTCATTGCCGTCAAGATTCCAGACAAAGGCGAGCGTTGCGGCATTTTCGAGAACAGCAATCGTTTTTGTACGATTACCCCACCATGTCTCCAATTCGTTTTTCCATGCGTTTTTGTTCTGATAAAGCACCGGCTCTGTTGTCTCCGGCGGATTCTTCAACAGTTGATCACAACGTTTGACAAGACTGTTGTATTCACCGGAAAGTTCGTTTTTCGCAAGTTCCCGTAACCGCATCATTCCTTCGGGACGAACAAAGATTCGCGGATGTTCCGATGGAATCCGTTTCAATAATTCACTTCGTACCGGCAACGGCATCGAACGAGCGTTTTTCGGAACGGTAAATGTTTGTTCCTGACTCCAAGCGGTAGCCGACTCGTTTGAGGTAAACCCCCGATATTTCCAAATATAATTCCCCGCTTCCAAAACAACAGGCGGCGTATGCACATTGAATTGCCAATCTTTAATTTCGTACACAATTTTGTTTGCCGCATCCTGAACGATGAGTTCCCAACGCTCAATCCCTTTAACAGGCCGCCATGCAAAATTCGGCGGTGTAACAGTAACGGTTTGAGCATTGAAAGGTCGGCGTCCCCATTCTCCGGTTTTGGTCGGCGATTCATCCAATCTCATTTCCGACGCAACAGACAGAACAACAAAACTGTAAAAAACACTAAGGAATACAACAAAAATTTTCAGATACGCATGAAAAAACATAACAATTCCCTCATAGGTTAAAGAACATAAATTTTAAAAATAACAAAATTACTCTATATTTTTATCAAATTTTATTTTAAAATCAATCAAAATGAAGTATATTATTTAAAATGTTATTCAAAATATTATTCAAGTTATTTCCGCAATCATTACGAGTGAACGCATTATTTCGGTCAATGAATCATTTTAAATGAATAATTTTTCAGAATTGGTATTGCATTAAAAGCGGATAGAATGTTATCATTTCAATTTGAAGAAACGATTCGTTTCGGGAATCCTAACAAGAACCTCAAACCTTTTGTATTCAAAAATAAAAATTACCCCAAATAATACGATGAAAATAATTACGATGAACAAACAATTCAGGAAACAATTTATTTTATTTGCAAATTTCTTTTTTCTATTTTTGGGAATTTTATATTCCGGTGCTGCTGAATTTCGTATTGATAATGAAATACAAGTTGAAGGTTCACCGGAAAAAATTACAAGTACCATTTTTTTATTGAACGGTAATTTTATCAGTTTGATTGATGAGAATGGTGAAATTACGTTTTTTGATTCTGATCGGCAGATTTTTGTAATTCTTGATCCGGTTTTACGGATTCAAACACAACTTGATGCTGCTGAAACAAAAAGGCGAGTCGAGTTGTTACGTCAACAAGTGATGACCAGTCCTGAGCTTGATCCGAACACGTTCAATGCTTTTGCCGTAAAACCTGTTTTTCAAACGGAGTATGAGGAAGTATCGGGAACTCTTGCTCTTCAATCGCCTTGGATTGATTACCTTTTGGTAACACACGTTTTGGCGGATTCTGAAATAGTAAAACAATATTTTGATTCTTGTGATTGGGTGTGTTATCTCCATCTTCGGATTGATCCGCGATTAACGACAATGTTGGTTCGTCTTGAGGTGAATCGGATTCTCCGCGAAAAAAAACGGTTTGCGTCACGGATTTCCGTTTCGGTTTTTCCCAAAGGCAAAGCACCGATTGCCAAACCGGACAAAGCACAGAGTTCACACAAAATTATTTTACGTCTGGATCACACCGACACAAAACGAATTGAACAGGCAAAAGAATTTCGGCGTACCTTTACGATGATTTCGTTCGATGAATACCAAAAGAAAGTTGCCGAAAAAAAGAAAAAATAAAAAAATATTATAACAGAAACAATAAAACAACAAATAAAATAATATATCAGTGGAATTTTTGTAGATAACAACAATAGGTAGCCCTGAAAGGGCGTTAAGATTATAGCCCACCCCAACGTGGTGGGTTACAAATCCTCCCTAGTTAATAAGCCCTGAAAGGGCGATAGGAAATTTTTGAACAGAACGGAATGTCATTTTAATCCTTTCCCGTTGCCCTTTCAGGGCGTTGGGTTGGAGAGGAATTTTTACCCGCCCCGTTGGGGCGGGTTATAATCCTGACGCCCCTATCGGGGCTAATGGGAAAAACAAATAGTCCACTGACATATTACAAATAAAATAATTTACCAAACATGAAGAGTTTCGTCTTTAATTTGAAAGTCCAGTTTCAAGGGGCGAAGAATTGCCCGAAACAATTGGGCGGCTGTTACGTTTTTTACTTCGAATGAAACGCGATTGTCCGGTTGTACGCCTTTGTCCGTAAGCGATTTTTCATTGACGTCCAATTTCAAATGAAGCCGTTCCGCAAGTGATTGTAACAGTATATCAAGCCGCTGGTTTTCAACTTTAAGTGTAAAACGCCGTTGAGCAAGAGGAATTTTTGATACATTTTGCGTGTCGGGTATTTTCTGTACTTTTTGAACTTCTTGATTTTTTTGTTCGTGAATATTCTGAGTATTCTGTTCCGTATTTTCGAAAGTGTTTTCCGTATTTGCGGACGAAGACGATAATGATTTCCGCTGTGATAACGGAACGATAACCAAGAGTTCCCCTTCATCTTCCATTTCAAAAGTCATCTCAAAACCAATCAGTAATACGGTTAACAATTCATTCAGTGAAAGATTATTGAGTGATTTTTCGTCCCATAAATCATGCGGTAATATTTCAGGATTTTTCCAACGGAAATTATTTTGCAACGCTAATTTTTGCAAAACTTCTTTTGGTTCGGAAAGGAACGGAATAAGGAGTGTTTTTTTACGGTGAAATATTGCAACACGGCGCGGTGTTAATTTTTCCAACCGATGTTGTTGTTCTGAAAGTAAAACCGGTAATATTGTTGCCGATTCTTTAGTGCCGAGATAAACGGTTGATTCAAATAAAACACAACCGCAATCGAGTGATGCGGCTAATTGTTGCAACATTTTTCCTAAGGGTTGTCCGGTTGATTCGAAATGGATTGGAGTTGACGGATCGAGACGCCGGTCAATAAGGAGTCCTATTTTTTGTGTTTCCGCGAGGCGTTTCAATGATTCACTAAGCGGTGTTTCTTGCCATTGAACACTGACGGTTGTTTTCCAGACATCGTTTGAAGCCGCACTAAATCCCGTAACTCCAAACATTCCAAACCAAATAATAAAAAATAATCTCAATAAATAAATCATTGTAACAATTTCGACAATACCCAAATTTGTAATATTTCAGTACGCTAAAAAAGAAAATAAATAAAAATGCAAATATCAATCCAAACCATCACCAAAACAAATAAATTCCGAAGAAGAAAAGAAACAAAAATATAAATATCAATACAATTAAATTATTGTTACGATTCGGTTTCGGTTCAACAGCATATTCACGGGAATACAATGATTTGGCGTCCGGTTCTTCTGTGTTGTGGTTAAATTTCGTTTCATGAAATAGTTTTATACGTTCTAACGGTTCGAATCCGTCCGATTGTTTTTTCGGTGACCAATGGACAAAATATTTTTCGTAATCCGGCGGCAATTCCTGCGGTAAAACAAGTCGTCTCATCTCAACTTGTTCCTGAATTGTTTTGTTAACCCAGAAAAACGGACGAAAAAACTGCCAATACAACCACCATTGAGACCAAAGAAAAAAACTGCGGACATATTTACTAAGAGATCGAGAACCCGAATTTTGGAAAACTTCAAACGCCAACACTTTTTGTTCCGAAAACGGATCAGTTGACGGAATATTGCCCCATGGAAAATCAGGATGAAACGGTATCAGATGAGCATTGCCTTGTTCCGTTAAATACCGGATAGATTCGTTGTGTAATTCCCAAATTTCTTCAAGAC
>JAITBS010000498.1 GCA_031283515.1 Planctomycetaceae bacterium | reverse complement strand
AATTGATTTCGTTGTTTATTGATTTGATTTTTTCGATACATTTTCGGCTGAAATCAACGAGCCTATTGTTGTATTCGACTAAAATTTGATCTTTTGTTTTTTTGTTAAGCATTTTTTGATCTCTTTGATTAAGGTTAAAGGTTAAACGGTTACAAAATGGGTTTACAATGTGAACACGCTACGCACCCCGATTTATTTTCTAGGAATACACAAGCAGTATGCCCACTTAAAATAAACGCTTCGGATTTTATCTTGTACACTTCAAATTTTGCGCCGTTCAAAATTTCATAGTAACGGATAACATCTCCGACTTTAAATTTTTTGTTAAAATTATCCACTTCTTTTTGAAGTTGTTTTTGTGAAGGCATTTTCGTGGTTTGATCTCCTTGATTAAGGTTAAAGGTTAAACTGTTGCGAGTTCCAACTCCGAGTTAAGGTTAATGAGTTCGTTGATTTCGTAACTTATTAAGTTGTAATTTTGAATTTTTTCATCACTAATCTCCTTACTTTATAAAAATGGGGTTGTCCGCAACGAGCGGACAGGATTGTTTTGATTTTGCGTTCATAAAAAAATAACAATCCGCCCCATTATTAATTAACCAACGTTGTTTTACTGTTATTGTCGCCGGAAATCTCCTCTTCGGAATTGAGAATAGTTAAAACCGTTCCGCCGGAGGTTCGTACAACGATGTCCGAATGCTCTAATCTTTTTGTTTCATTAAGATAAAATTGAATAATTTCATTCTTGGAATGAAACTGAAACGCTGGAGCAATATGAACCGGCGGTAATTGTTCCGGTGCCGGTGGTGGCGGAGAAGGCGGTAATGGCGTAACGTTATCCGTGTTCGGTATCGGTACAGTAATCTTGTTTACTAAGTCTCGCGTTTTGGGACGGCAATAATGTTTCAAACTAGTACTAATATTTTCATGATCCATGTGTTGCATTAACTCCAGATCAGAAGCACCGGCTCGTAACGCTAAATCACCGGAAAATCGTTTTAGGTCATGCAAACCCATCTTAACTCCAGCGAGTTCCTCCGCTTTGTGCCAGCATTTATACCAACATTTATTACCATGTGTCCATTGAAATATCTTAGAATTACTGTTCCAATTAGTATGAGGCTGACGAATTTGTTCAAGATATTCAAGTAACTCTGATTTGAGTGGTTTACTCCTGTTTTTATCTTTTTTGTCTATTTCAGGTTGAATGTATAATGACAATTCTTCGCGGTTAATTTCTTGCCACTCAATACCTAACACAACTTCTCTCCTTACTGCGGTAATTGAAACGAAAACCATCATTGCCTGCCAAAAGAGCGGACGTTTTTCACTTGGTAAATAACGCGGATATTCGGTTTCTTTACTAAATGCATTAAACAGCGACTGAAAATTTTCATCTTTAAAAACACGCAACGGTTTAAGTTTCACTTTCGGCGGTTTAAAATACGGAACATAATCAAGTAACCTCCTAGCGTCTCGGTTACGATACCCTGTCGGTCCAAGTTTTAGAAAAATTGAATTAAGTTGACCGCAGTGTTTGGCAATTGTTGCCGGAGCCAGTCCCTGTTTTTTAAGTTCACTAACAAACTTAGCACCGTACAGGTTAATCTCGTTAATCGTAGGATCCTCGAAAATCATAACAACTTTCCTTACGGATTCGCGGTACGATTGAGTGGTGCGTTCATCGGCATCGGCAAGGTACGTAGGTACGTACACTTCCTCAAAAAACTGAGATAGTTTCATAGATCGTGTTAAAAGTTAAAAATAAAGGTTCCTCTGACAGAACCGTGTAGTATCGACCACACGGCACACATATTACCAAAATATAGTTTACGTTGCAACAGGGAAGGTGAAATTTTTTTCAGATTTTTCCGAAATAGCAGAAAATTTTAAGAAAAATTACGAAAAGTCCGTCCTTTTCAGGGTTTTGGCGAATTTGTGAGGTAAATTGACAGACCATACGACCTGTGATAAAATCCTTTTATGAGAATAATTTGGGATAACGAAAAGAACAAAAAACTTATTCGGGAACGTGGGCTTTCCTTTGATGAATTTTCAACCCTCATTCTTGATGGGAAATATACCGATATTCTCCAAAATCCCAGCCGAAAAAACCAAAAAATATTCATCGTTCTCCACAACGGCTATACCTATGTTGTTCCGTTTGTGGTTGACAATGAGAATAATATCGTATTAAAAACAATTTTTCCAAGCCGAAAACATCATCAACTTTACAAGGTAAAAAATGAAAAAAATTAAACTCGACCCATACGAAGAAAGTATCGAACAAAATATTGAAAACTTTGTTCCTGTCTCCAAGAGAGAACGCAATAAAATAGAAACAATTATTGCGTCTGCGAATAAGAATAAGAATATCAATATTCGTATTTCCGCCAACGATGTTGCCCGAATCCGCGAGTTATCAGCCGCCGAAGGGCTTCCCTATCAAACATTCATAACAAGTATCATTCACAAATACGTTTCCGGAAAACTTGTTGATGAAAATTCGCTACTCAAATCGTTGCAACTACTCGGAATAGAACCCACCAAACACCGAAACCACCCAAAACACGTGTAATGTAAATCAAATTCGCCGCGCGGCACTATTGCGGTTGCGTTGTTCATCCGCTTGCGAACTCTCCACTCTCCACTATCAACTATAAATTATTTCCATGAATTATCGTAGGTACGTCGTGGATACCAATGTTTTTCTTTTCGGCGGTTATCGGATTCTCCAGCTGCTTGACCGCAGTCCGCA
>JAITBS010000448.1 GCA_031283515.1 Planctomycetaceae bacterium | reverse complement strand
CAAACCACCTAAAACAAATCGGTCTCGGTATCCACAATTTTCATGATACCAGACAAGGTTTACCACCAGCAGGAGTTGGATTCGATGGAGCATCAATGTGGGCATTGATCTATCCGTTTATCGAGCAACAAATGTTGTATGAGTCGCTGTTCAACCGCTCTGTAACATCTGGTTCTGTTACAGCAAAAGGGTTCGGAGTACCATGTAATGGTGCTTGGTGGCTCAATGGATTAAACGATACTGAACGTCAATCCTTTGCTTCGGTTTCATCTTACCGTTGTCCAAGTCGCCGTGGCGGAGGTGTTCAGATGACAACAACAGGCGGTACTACAACTGCAACTAGAAACAATGTGAATGAGAGCAACGATTTTGTTAATGGTCCCTGTAGTGATTACGGAATAGTTTTTTATACTCACTCTACAACCGATCACAATTGGTATGATTGTACAAGATACCTTGATCCCAATGAGATACCAAGACATTTTGGTCCTTTCCGTTGTGCATCATATCAGGTATCAACATCAGGAACATCTTTGACATCTACCGTCACAGCAACTTCATTACCAAATGAAAGTGCTGTTGTTGCATCTTGGGTTCCGCGAGATGCTATGTCTTGGTGGCAGGATGGTTCTACCAACCAATTTATTATAGGGGAAAAACATATTGCTTCGAACTATCTTGGAAAATGCGAAAGTTCCAATGCTTATCGTTCCGACTGTTCCTACCTTACAATGAATGGATGGAAAACATCCGGTGCTGGACGTGGAATTCGTCATGGGAGTACAACATTTGGAATTGTTTTACCAAATTATGGAAACGATGATAACTCCAAGAATCCTGCTTTTAATTTCGGATTTGGAAGTTATCACGCAGGGATTTGTCAATTCCTACTCGGTGACGCCTCTGTTCGTGCGATTCCTGTTACAATTACACAGCCGATTCTAACTCGTTTGTGTGACGTTTCAGACGGTGAAACGGTCGAAATACCCAATTAGGTTGGTGATATGAATCGGCTTACAGAAACACTGCTGGTAACTCATTAGCTGGAACATCGTTCCCCTGATTGTTGTTTCCGGCAGTATTGATAGTATGACACTGTTACACTTTGGGACACAACATAAATCCGGATCAAACGGTTAACTATAATACACATCAGCCATAGTTTATGCGGTAAAGAGTCCGCCGACACGGATTTTATTTGGAAATCCATTGTCGATTACAGACTTTGGTATTTTGAAACCAATGTAGTGAATTTAGAATTTTTGTGATATTTCAACGGAATTTTTATTTGAATTGCCGGATAATCAAAAGGTAGTCAACCTTTCGCCGAAAGGTTGGTCGGCACTAGCCGACTTGTCCCTGTTGACGGACGGAAATGAAGGACTCACTGCGTACAACACAATACTAAGCTCAATCGTTGCGACCTTTCGGCGAAAGGTCGCCTACCTCGTAATTGTTGGCATGAATGGTTATCAAAGACCTGATTGATAACAAAAGAGTAAATAGTGGCGCAAGCGGAATTACCAACACCTGATTAAAATTCCGCTTGCAAACAAAAAAACGAGGGTTATTGGGGCAATAACGGGTGTTATTGGGGCAATAACGGGTGTTATTGGGGCAATAACGGGTGTTATTGGAGCAATAACGGGTGTTATTGGAGCAATAACGGGCGTTATTGGAGCAATAACGGGCGTTATTGGGGCAATAACGGGCGTTATTGGAGCAATAACGGGCGTTATTGGGGCAATAACGGGCGTCATTGGGGCAATAACGGGTGTTATTTTCCAAGAAAACGTATGGTTTATGTTGTTCTTTCAGGACGTAGGAAAAAAAATATTCCACTGATAGATTACGGAATTTCTTAAAATCTCTTGCAGATAATTATCATTATGTTATGATATTTTAAAGAGTGTGTTTTTTCCTCGTCCTTCCTTTTGTCAATTTTTATGTAATTTTAATATGAAAAAAGCAGTCAAAAAATCAGTTGTTGTAAAAACCTCCAAAACGGCAACAACAATGGCAACAAAAACAAAACCTGCCTCAGTATCCAAAGTATCCAAAGTATCCAAACTTTCACCACTCCTCGAAACACTCAATCAAGAACAACAAAAAGCAGTTTCTCATTCCGGCGGACCGCTTTTGATTATCGCCGGAGCCGGAACAGGAAAAACAAAAACACTTGTCCATCGGGTAGCGTGGTTGATTGAACATGGTATGGATCCGTCGCGAATCCTTCTTTTGACATTTACTCGCCGTACTGCTTCTGAGATGTTGCATCGAGTTGATGAAACGTTACGGCAACAGACGAATCAAAAATCATCCGCCCATAATTATCACGGTATTTGGGGCGGTACATTTCATGCGGTTGCAACACGTCTTTTAAGAATGTACGGCGTCGCCATCGGATTATCACACAGTTTTACTATTCTGGATCGAGGTGACAGCGAGAACTTAATCGGAACAATTCGTGCGGAAATGGGACTTGATAAGGCAAAGCTCAAATTCCCAAAAAAAGGAACATGTATGGCAGTTTACAGTCTTCATATTAATTCACGAGTTCCTGTAGACCGTCTTGTTGCCGAACGGTTTCCCTGGATCAAACCGCATGTTACAAAACTCGTCCAACTGTTCAAAACGTACGAAAAACGAAAACTCGGCGCCGCAACTCTTGATTATGACGATCTTCTTCTGTATTGGCTTAAACTGATGGAAAATAAAGAAACCGCTTCAAAAATTATCAATCGTTTTGATCATGTTCTTGTTGATGAATATCAGGACACGAATATTGTTCAGTCTGATATTTTGAGGCGGCTTTGTCCGGTTGGCAAGGGACTGACGGTTGTTGGCGATGATGCGCAGTCAATTTATTCTTTCCGCGCCGCAACGGTTCGTAATATTATTGATTTTCCGAAACAGTTTCCCAATACGGATGTTGTTACTTTGGAACAGAATTACCGAAGTACGCCGACAATCTTGAAAACAACAAATCAAGTGATTGATATTGCCAAAGAACGTTACACAAAAAATTTACGGTCTGATAAAGAGCAGGGTGTTCAACCTATTCTTTTGCGGTGTTACAACGATGAGGAACAGGTAAATTTTGTAGTTAAAGAGATTCTGCGTTTGAAACAGTTGGGTATTCCGTTCAGAAGTCAGGCGGTATTATTTCGGGCGTCGCATCACAGTTTGCAGTTGGAAACGGAACTTGCCCGAAAGAAAATTCCATTTCATAAACATGGCGGATTAAAATTTATTGAATCGGCTCATATTAAAGATTTGGTTGCGTTTTTACGTTTTGCCGAAAATCAACGCGACGAAACGGCAGCGGTTCGGAGTTTATCGCTTATGCCCGGAGTTGGTACGAAAAAGGCGTTGGTTTTATCGCAGGAATTTGTTGCGGCAGGGGATTTCGCACAAGGACTAGCGAAATGGAAAAAATGGAAACCGCCCAAATCTACAGGAGATTTCTGGACAAAATTTCTCCATTTATTTGAGAAATTGACCAATGGGTCATTGCCGCTGGAAAAACAAATTGCGGCAACACTTGAATTTTACTCGCCGATTCTTGAAGAACAATACGACGATTACAAAAATCGGCTTACTGATTTGGAACAATTACAAGAGATTGCTTTGAAGTTCAAGGACAGAACCGAGATGTTGACAGATTTAACACTTGATCCGCCGTCGTCAACGGATGAATTACCAAACAAGAATTTGAAAAAAGAAAATGATTATTTAACGTTGAGTACGATTCATTCGGCGAAGGGTTTGGAGTGGAACAGCGTGTTTGTGATTCATGCGAGCGATGGTTTTATTCCGTCGGACAAGGCGACAGATACGGAGGGAATTGAGGAGGAGTTGCGTCTTTTTTATGTTGCGTTAACTCGGGCGCAACAAAATCTTTATATTTGCAGTCCAAAATATTTTTTCAGTAATTTTAACAGTTGGAGCGATGATGACGGTTACCGAGATATTAGCCGGTTTATTGACAACAAAGTCAAAAAAACATTGAAGAGTCTCTAAAAAATCTGTGTAATCAACGGATTTACCTTGTCCTCATTTTTTTAATAATTAAAAGGATTTACGACAAAAAAGATATTTTTCTAAGTGGAACATCCGTTAGAAGCTCGAATACTTTACCGTTGCAGCTAAAATAACCGGCACAATTATTCGCTATTCACCACTAACTATTCACTAATAAGAGTCTCCGGCATAGGCGGTGAAAATAGAGATGAAGATTTCAGGGTGAATTGTTTCCGAAAGAAAATGAACCGTTCCATCGCCATAACAAAAATTAGAACCGCCATAATGAAAACTATAGATTTCATTTTTATTGGTACAGTTAAATAATTGAGTTCCGCCTGCTCCACAG